>JAGQLH010000080.1 GCA_020429465.1 Candidatus Dojkabacteria bacterium
ATTTTTGTTCTTCAGATAGCCAAACTTGTTCTCAGCAGGGTAATAATTTTCAATGTGTAAGTACCTCACCAGGGGATGGTGGTACGTGTGAAGCTCCATGTCAGTTTGTTCAGGGTGCTGGGCCTGCTACTGGAGCATCTTATGGAGTTATTCACTATTGTGAATCATATCAATGTAGTACGGGAGATAGTGATACTTGCGCACAAAGATGTGATGTAAATAGTTCTAACCAAGCTAATAATCCTTGGGCATTTAGTGGTACTGGTACTCCATGGGGGCATAATTCTAATGCGCTTGCAATGGATCCAGAATGTTATGATAGACAAATAGACTGGTATGGAGCAAATGGGAGTGATTTTAAAGGGTATAGATTACAACCTAAAACTAAATCTGGAGCGGAATGTGATGATATTCCTATCACACCACCACCACTACCTGAGTTTTGTTATGTAGAGTCATTAGCAACATGTGTTGATAATAAGATACAGGTTAATTGGGAGGCAGAAACATTTGAATTTGACTTAAGCCCAACAGAAGGTAGAGTTGTTATTAGAATTGATAATTTGAAAGATGGGTGGGGAGATGAAGGAGGATCTGACGATAAATGGTGGTCAACACATACTACTGCATTTTTGAACTCAGGAATGAGTCCGTATGATGCTGCTTGGTCTTTTGATTTTGAACCAAATGCTCAATATTCTATTAGAGCTGCAGTTAATCCTGTTCCTGGTGAATACAAAGCAGAAGGTTTATGTTCTGAAATAGCATATGTTGTAAGTTACGAAGAAAATTGTGGGATTACTACTACCCCTACCCCTACCCCTACTCCAACTCCCACTGGTACACCAACGCCAGTAGATAATCCGGCAAGTATTAGTGGTTACAAATATGAAGATGTGAATGGGGATGGAATAAAGAATTTTAATGACTCAAATATGTCTGATTGGACTATAGAACTGTATGGACCTTCATTTTCTGAACCACGAATGTCATTCATGCAGACTAATGGACTTGGAAATTATTCATTTACCGGTCTTTCTGCTGGTACGTATCACGTATGTGAGATTAATCAATTAGGTTGGACACAAACTCAACCCTCTGCGGGACCACAGAGCCCAGTTGATGGTACTCATTGCTATCAAATTACACTGACTGAGGGACAAAACGTTACAAGAGTATTTGGTAATATGGATACGGATGGAATATATGAACCGGGTACGATTACTGGTATTAAATACTATGATGAAAATGGTGATGGGGAGAAAGACTCTGGAGAGCCAAATCTACCAAATTGGAGAATTCAACTGTATGATTCTTCTTTTAATATTGCAATAAGTGAGGTAATAACTAATGGTGTAGGAGAATTTACTTTTAGTAGTATAAACCCTGGACTGTATTATGTTTGTGAGGTTCTTCAAAATAATTGGTCACAAACTGAGCCTTCAACTAGTAACTACACAAGTCCTGTGGATGGATCTAATTGTTTTGCAGTGAATCTTGGATCTGGTGGTTATGTTGATTACTTAGAATTTGGTAATGAGTTCGAACTTGGCATTGCAGCGAATACTGAAATTTCTGGAACAAAATACGAAGACGAAGATCGAGATGGAAATAGAGATTCTGGTGAACAACGATTGAGTGGCTGGTATATTATTGTATTAGAGCAAGGAACAGGTGATTTTGTAAGTTCTACTTGGACTGATGGCAACGGAAATTATTCAATTGAAGGTCTTCCAGTTGGGAATTACTATGTTTGTGAAGAAAATAGAAGTGGTTGGAGTCAGACAGAACCTAATTATGGATATAGATACAATAATCAATACTGTTACCCAGTATCTATTTTTTCTGATACTACAACTCATAATGGGTTGGATTTTGGAAATGTACAGGGCGATTTATCAGGAGGAAATTCTGTGTCAGGATGGAAATTCTTAGATGCGAATAGAAATGGAGTTCAAGATAGTGGTGATTCTCGTTACCCTAACTGGGGTATTACATTGTACAACGATGGTTTTGATGTGATTGATTTCCAATACACAAATCCAAATGGTGATTATTACTTTTCAAATCTACCTGAAGGTACTTATTATATCTGTGAAGATAATAGACCAAATTGGGAGCAGACTCGTCCTACTTCCGGAACTGTAAGAAATGGTCAATACTGTTATAGGGTTGATCTTGATGGAAATGAAAATATTACAGGATTACAGTTTGGTAACTATTTTGATAGTGGTTCAGTGAATGGTCCAGAAGGATTAGTTGAAGGATATAAGTGGAGTGATGCTAATCAATCTGGAACATGGGATGCTGGTGAAACTACACTTGCAAATTGGGGAATTAGAATTAGAGCAATTGATGGTCGAGTGTATGATCAGATTGTTCAAACAAATTCTGCTGGTTTTTATCGATTGATGGTGCCTACTGGTGTGTATAGAGTAGAAGAGATTCAGCAGTCTGGGTGGAGTCAAACAGCTCCAAGCAACCCAAACTACTGCGATATTACGGTAACTGATAATGGGGTATTCCGATGTGATTTCGGTAATTATTTGAATGCGGTGGTACCACCTACTCCTATAAATCCTAATGACCCACCTGAATTGGTGCGAACTGGAATTGGTATGCAAGCACCACTTGCATTTGGATCGGTGAGTTCTATTGTACTTGGAGTAATTCAAGTGCTGCGGAAAAAGTATTTGCTTGTTTAAGAAGATCCTGCATAGTGTGGGAGTCATCTTACAAAAGATTATAAGATTTAACAAAACCGTCTATCATATAAAAATGCTAGGCGGTTTTATTTTTAAGAATTAGTTATGCCTGAGGGAGGCCAAAATACACCTGAGTATTATGAGGATGCTCTGGCGCGACACAAAATTTTTATGCAAACTAATTTACCTGCGAGAAAGGTTTTCAGGCAGGATTTCTTTTCAGTGGGTATTCATCCCGAATCAGGAGATATTATTTACTCCTTAATAGATGGGATGGGAGGAGTAGGAAGATACTTTCCAGCAATAAATTTGCCTTCTGTTGGCATTACTAAAAATTCAAACTTTTTGGCTGATAGACTATACAATGCTGTTCCATTTATGGAACCAACGGAGGCTATTATTGCTGCAAACAATCAATTGGATGAAATAATTATGGGAAGAAGACGAAGTGCTGAAAGGCCTCCCATTGCTACGGGATGCGCGGGTTATATTTCCCCACCGGATTTAAATTTATGTAGAAGATTTGCAACAGCTAGTCTAGGCGATTCGTTCCAAGCAAAATTCTCTCTAAGATTGGGCGGTTATAAACCTGCAAGGCTTATCGATGGATATTCAAATGCAAATGGCCGTAATGAACTAAGAAACGAAGATATGCATCCTTTTCTGTGTCAAATTTTACCCCAAGATAATGAAGCAAATAGGCTCAGATTGAAAAGAATTATTCCACTCGTTGCTGTCGAAAATAACCCTGGCTCAAGCCAGCTTATTACTGGTTTTGGGAGATCCGATATTGAAAATTACATCTGGACAACAGAAGTTACACTTGCCCCAGATGAAGCAGTGATAATTGCTTCTGACGGCATAGGGGGGCAAGACCTTATGGCATTTAATTTCTTTGATTCGCCAAAACATGAGCACCTTATGGCAGTCTTTGATTTACTCAAAACCATGTATTGGAATGCGGATCAAGATACATTTACACATTGTTTTGAGGTGATGGCAAAAATCTTACGTAAATATTTTTTTGAAACAGATGAGATAACCTTTGGATTTATTCCACCTCTTGTCCCACAAATTACCACACAGTATGAAGGATTCTAATAATGGTACATGAAAAATTATACAAGCCACAACTTGATATACTTGCACAAGATAGCCATCATGGGATGATTAGAGTTAAGCATATCTATCGTGATGCACTGGAACAGGTATTACTATTTTCTGTGGTAATGACTGAGTCGTTTGCTAAAAGACCTCGTACAGAATTTTTGACAACTCTTACAATGTTTGCAGGAATGCAGGTGGAATATTTACGAGATCCTCAGAGCATAGAATTGACTGAAGCTGTAGATCATTCGTTTAAATTTTGGGATGAGCATTGTACTAAAAGTAAATTACACTCTCCAGAAAATTCTATTGTGGGGATGACTGGGATTCTGGGAGCACCTGATAAAGAAGGTAGCAGGGTTTTATCGTTGGTTGGTTTGGGATCTATGCATACAAGTGTGTTGAGATCAAATAGAGGTAACGTTATTACTGAACAGCAGCTGAGAGATGGTAGGACTTATAAAATAGAAAATCGACTTGAAGAAGGTGGGATTAACTTTAGTCAGGTAGATATTGTAGTAGCTCCGGATGAAATGGTCTTGATATCTCCTCACCCTCTTATTGCGCAGGCTATTAATCAACTTCAATCTGAGGATGAACCTGAAAGGAGAAATATAGCTGCACTTCTTACAGATGCACTCAGCACCACTCTGCAATCCGGACAGGGAGGTCTTAAAGCCCACTTCCCCATTCTGAATAGATTAGGTAAAAGTTTAGGTATCGAAAATCCTCCTGTAATAACATCAATGATATATCTACCTACACATCAAATGATATTGAATTCTGGGTAGTCCTATAGTATAATATATCTATTATATATTTACTCGTATATGATAGGAATACGTGAGGTTTATAATAATTCAAAAGATATAGTCAGAGGTTTGTGGAGGCACAAAAAGGCATTTGTAGGTGTCCTTTTTATGTTGTTCTTAGCACAAGCTTGTAGCAACGAACAGAATTTGGGTGCAGAATCAGATTCTTCACAATCGTTAGCTTCGCTTCCTGGTCTAGTTCAAGTTAGTGAAGGGGTATATCAGTTCGAAGGTGTATCTGGAAGCTTTGATAGTGTCGATCCGGTTAGCTCATGTGATGGAGGTAAAATTGCTAATTACCAGCCCCCGCAAAATATTCTTGAAGCAATTAGTATATGTGATGGGCCAATTAGATCCTTAGATTTGAATCACTTACAAGAGACTCCATATCCAATTACGTTTAGTGTAAAAACAACAATTCCAGGGTTACAGATTAATCCCCTTATGCAATCTACTATTGTAACAGGATTAATTTCTGAAGGAATTCTTACAGATCAAACTAAAACTAGCATTGCATATGTGCTAGTTCATAGAGATGATGGAGAAGATGGTTTACCAGGTGGAAATCTGTATGATGGTGAAGATACCGCAGTTACGGTTAGTTATGAAGGCACTAGTGCTACCCTTTCGAGTGTTCCAATTAGTGAAAATAGTATGGTATCGGCTATCGGTGGACTCAGTGCGGAACTATGTCAAGCAGTAATGGCTCATACAGGTTCTGAGGTACTGCATAGAGAAGCTAGGTGCAATGGTTATGCAAGTGCTGTCGTTGCTGCATGGTTAGGGTGGGAATATGAACAATATGAATTTTACATTGATAATACGCAATTTACTTTAGAGGGAGATAGTCAACCCCACTCAAGAATTCCAGTTAATGAGGAAACCTATTATTACTTACAGGATAGGTTTTCCATGCAGCCTGATTTATTTGTACCAGTAAAATAAACTTCTACTTTTAACTTCTGTAATAATAGAGAAGTTAATGCAAGGTGGATAAAGCTTTTGTAATATAATTTGCTTATGTCATTTTCATTGAGATATAGCGCAATTAATATGAATTCTTAATGCACTATAAACTTCTTGAAGCTACTTTGTCATTTGCAATTTTTACTACAGGATTAGTTGATATTACATGTCCAATTCTTCATATCCGTTATTTTGTAGATGATGTGAAAATTATTCAGGTTGTTCTGAGTAGGTTC
>JAGQLH010000081.1 GCA_020429465.1 Candidatus Dojkabacteria bacterium
TGATAGAGCTTTAGCAGAATTACTACTTATTGATGAATTCAATCTTCCACCTGTGGAAGTATATAAGATCTTAAATCACCTTAAACGAAAACGAGATGACACTCATCTATGCGAACTTCTGCTTGATCTAAATACTCTCAATACAACGTTATCACTTACTTCTAGCCAGCAATTTTATGCCTTCGCTGAGCGCATCCTTCGGATGCAAAAAGCACATGCAAACATGTCATTTGGTCATTTTTTCGAACTCGTTCTTAACCAATCCGGTCTTCTTGATAACGCTCGAAACAATAAAGAGTATCACGTTTTAGCTACTATTAAGAGCCTCTTTGATTTTCTCCACGAGCGTGCTCAGCGGATCAAAGATTATAATTTGACTACATTCTTTGAAGATCTTGAAATCATCCATGATCACAACATTAAACTTAAAATTCATGATTTCAATCCAGCAAGTTCACAGGGAGTAAATATGCTTACTGCATTTGCAAGTAAAGGACTTGAGTTTGAATATGTATTTATGCCGAAACTTATCGATAAAACGTGGGGAAATGTAAGAAATATCGAAAAATTAAAGTTGCTTGCTCTTACAAATCAGATAACTGAAGATGAAAAAGAACTGAGAAATGAAGAAGAACGAAGGCTATTTTTTGTTGGTCTTACCCGTGCAAAAAAAGAACTAATACTTACTTATGCAGAAGAATATAAAGATAATCTTTCATATCGTAAAGCATTACCATCTCAGTTTATTACAGAATTAAACGAAAAAAATTATTCCAAAATTCCAACACAGGATATCGAAAATAATCATGATGAAATACTACGCTTACAGACAGAATATGTTGAACCGATGGTATTCTCCCACTCGGAGGAAGAATATCTCCAAAATCTCCTTAAATCTTTCAAATTATCTGCAAGTGCTTTAAATACCTATCTTGAAGACCCACAAAAATTCCTTTATCGATATCTAATCAAATTGCCTGAGGTTAAATCAAAGCATCTAGCTCTGGGATCTGCAATTCATAGTTCACTTGAGTATTTTTACCGATCACTACAAACTGAAGAAAAAAAAGATTTGCCATACTTGAAAAAAGTATTCTCAGTTGCACTCGAAAAAGAATTCGCGGGGTACCCAGATTTTGAAGCAACCCAAGAAGAGGGGATAAAACTATTAACGAACTGGTACAACGAACAAGAGAATTTCAAGATTCCAATCGCACTTGAATACAGTTTCTACGGTCACAATGTATACTTAGAGGATATTCCTCTCGTAGGATTAATCGACAAGATTGAGTGGATTGATAAAGACTCAAAGACAGTTAAAATCATAGACTATAAAACAGGATCTCCCAAGACATCTGGGCAAATATTAAAACCAATTGATGGAGGGATAGAATCTAATATCTACCGACAGGTAGTGTTCTACACACTCTTATCTCAATTGGATCGTAATTTTCCGTATGAGGTCGAACAGTCAGAAATTCAATTCATAAAATTGGATAATAATAAACTTCGCACTGTACCTATTGATGTCCCGTTGTATGACATAGAAATGCTCAGAAGCATAATTATTGCTACAATGACACAGATTAGAAACTTAGAATTTTAAGATTTTATACAATGAATATAATTATTAGAAATATACAGTACATAGCCTACCAGACCACTAAACTCCCAGATTATACACAAAGTATACTACTGTTCGTATGTATCCTGATTGCATTCCAACTCACCAAGCAATACATCATCAAATATATCCGAGAACACACGAAAAAGACAAAGTTTTCTTGGGATAACATGATTACGGAAATTCTTGACCATATAAAAACAAGTCTACTTCTTGTAATTGCTCTGTACTTCAGCACAAAGAACCTTACATTTTCGACCGAATTAGAAAATGTATTACACTTTACCTACCAAGCAGCCTTAATCGTCCAGGTTCTATTGCTTGTACAGGCTGCCATTAGAATATTCTTCCGAAATAAAATGCAGCAGGTTACGGAGTCTAATAATAAAGATCTCATTACCTTATATGATTTTTCGAGTAAAATTCTAGCTTCTGTCATTTGGATAATAGGTGGTGTTTTCTTTCTTTCAAACATTGGATACAACGTAGCTTCACTAGTAACTAGTTTAGGGATTGGAGGGTTAGCTGTAGCCCTTGCTGTGCAAAATATTCTAAAAGATATCTTAAGTGGTTTTCTTATTCTCTTAAACAAGCCCTTTCAGATAGGTGATTTCATAAAATTCGAAGATCCAAAACAAGCTGGTACTGTAGAGAAAATTGGTCTCCATAGTACTATTATTAGGACAGTTAATAGCGAAGAACTCATTGTTGCAAATAGTGATATTCTAAACTCAAGAATTTTCAATCTAAGAAGTCGACAAAAACGAAGAACAACATTTGATATTTTCCTTAGCCTCGATACATCTGCAAAACAAATCGAGCAACTCGTAACAGATATACAGAACCTCCTCGAAGAAAATGAAGCTATTGATGGAGATAAATCACGAGTTAAATTTGACACCTACAATCAATTTGCTGCAGTAATTAATGTAGTAATTAGGATGAAAGGTAATAAATTGGAGACATTTTTAGATACAAAGGAAGAAATCAATCTTGCCATAAAGAAACTTGTTGATAAACGTAAAATAAATTTTGCTGAACACCATGCAGTTACTTCTTCATAATCCAAGTCAAGATTCATCAAGTAAATCACCTTGGAAATTTGTCATCATTTTCTCAATCATTTTTTCGGGAATCGTTGTTGGAACGCTTATCAATTCAAAATTTATAAAATCTATAGATGAACCTATTACACATACTCCAGACAAAGAACGAGTAAATACAGTAAAGCAAACTATATTTTTTGTACCTGTCACTTCATTTACCTCTACTAGGCGGTCTATTTCATCTGATGAATTGAAAACAGAAGCATTTGTAGGATTGCGTAAATACCGCCCCTTATATCCAAAAACATTCACTATTGAGTTTGTAAGTTCAGAAGAAGAACTTGAGCAAAAACTTAAAGAAGACATGGTAGGGCTCATACCCCCCCAAGAAGTTCGGCCTTGGTACTCAACACTTCCAATAGATGGTCAAAATTTTTGGAGTAATCAAAGTACGTTGAGCGATTATCCACTCAAGGTAGAACATATGTCTCAAACTTTAGATGAAAGAATAATCCCTATTGAGGATTCCTCTTTAACTACAATATTCGCTTCCGGAGAACTTATTCCAGCTCGAGCTGTAGATCGCTTAGGTTTAAATAAATACAATAATCACTCATACCTATTTGATTTTTTTAGAAAGGATATAGAATCTGCCGATATATCAGTCGGACTACTAGAAAATTCACTTTTGGGAAACCCCTCACCATGTACCGGATGTATGTCATTCGTTGGAGATGATGCATTTGCAGGAGGTCTTACTGATGTAGGTTATGATGCGGTTTCCACAGCAGGCAATCATGCAGGAGATGCAGGTCAAAAAGCCTATGAAAACACCATTGAATTACTCGATGATGCGGGGATCCAAATTACTGGAACTGGTAACTCAAACGAACTTCCTCAAGTAACTGAATATCATTCAATACTTCAACCAACAATCCATACTGTTAATGACAAAAAAATAGGGATGTTTGGGGCAGATGACGTAGCGTTCTACTATTGGAAAAAGGATTCAAACACTAATACATACGGGACTAATTATGTCTCAAATCGCTTAAATGGTATATATTCCATAGATACAGAGCAAATAAGCAAATTAGCAGAACTTAAAGAGCTGTATAAACTAGATTATATGATTATGTACATGAGCTGGGGAGTAGAGTATACAAATTATCCTACAGATCATCAGAAGAATCTCGGTCATACACTAGTCGACGCAGGTGTAGATATGATTATTGGAAGTCATCCTCATTGGGTACAAAGTATAGAGTTTTACAATGAAAAACCAATTATTTATAGTCTAGGCAACTTTCTTTTCGATCAAACTCACACACTCGAAACTCGCCAAGGAATGGCGGTAAATCTTCATTACCTCAATCATGAACTGAAAAATATTGAGCTCATGCCGCTTCAAATCTGCGGATATCACCAAACATCAAATGATTTAGCTACAGAGTATTTAGAAGGATCATTAGCACTCGAAGATATATACCCAATTGAAGAAAGTAAAGGTTGTGTATACTGGCAACCTAAAAAGCTCAAATCTGACCATCCTAGCTATGAGCAAATTTTAAATAGAGTTTTCGAATATACTGAAATCTAAAAGGTAAGTTGATATAATTTATTTATATATATTATTAAAAATGGAAATGATGAAGAAAAAATTCCGCGCAGTAATTTCATTTCTGTTTCTAGGATTTTTAATCTTTATGCCGAAGACTAGTGCTGCTTCGCTTGGTGTCGATCTAGACTCGGTAACATACTCTAATGATGCGACAGAGTACGAAGTGCACTTTACTACTTCTGGTTTTGAAAATGGATCTGAAACACATATTCGATTTTATGCCGGTTTTCCTTCTCAGATAATTTACGAAGGTCCCTCACCATTCAAGATTGGAATAGAGGAAGTAGGTGAAATTTCCAACTCTTTGATTTGTGCCCATGTAGTTGATGTTGATGATATCTATATAGAAGGAAGTGGAAATGATTGCATAAACTTCGTTGTATCTCCCCAGGGAGAATTATCAAAAATAATTGAATCTAGTGGAAATTCATTTTCTTTATCATCAAGTGAATTCTATTCATTATTTAATCTAACACAAAATAATGAACAAACTTTTTTTGAATTACCAGAAAAGGTTGAATTACTCATTGACGGAACTATAGTAGCGACAGATTATCCAAAACAAAATTATGTTTCATATTATGGCTACGAGCATAATGGTTGGTCTACTTTTATTCTAAAAGACGAATCAGACTGTAATTCACTACCGTATGTGGAATATATCGAGATGGATTCAGATACATTAAATGGATACGGCTACACAGATTCAAGAGTTACTATTATTGCAACATACTCAGATAGCACTCAATTAGAAGCAACTGGTTCGAAACAAGTTCTATTCGATGATCCAAATTTAGATCCTAATAGAAATGCAAATAGAGAAGAAGTTGAATTAGCTTGCCCAGATATTCAAATTATTGATTCAAATACTCCATTCTTAGATACAGCAAGCAATGTATTTGAGCCATATATTTTAAATCTATACACAGATGGAGTGATTAGTGGATTCTCAGATAAAACTTTTCGTCCAGAAGACCCTGTAACTCGAAGCCAGATGGCAAAATTTGTTGTGAAAGCATTTGAGCTTCCTGTTGACACCAGTGGTGAACCATTTCCAGATGTTCAGAACATGAACGATGAACTTTCTTCATATGTGCAGACTTTGAAAAATCTAGATATTGTTAGTGGGTATACAGATGGAAATTATCGACCAGATGATTCAGTGACCCGTGGACAAGTTACTAAATTTGTCACCAAAGCGCTGGAAGCAAAAGGCTATACCTATAATAAAAACCTTTCTGCTAGTTTTACGGATGTACCAGAAACAAATCCTTTTTATCCCTACATTGCATTCCTTTCGAATATTGAAGTAAATGGGGAATATATAATAAAAGGCTATAGCACAGGTGAGTATAAACCAGATGAATCTCTTTCTCGAGGGGCAATGTCGAAAGTAATTGACCTTTCTAGACAGCTGCCATAAATATAATTACTAATTTATATATTATTTGTAAATAATAGGTAATCATGAAAAAATTC
>JAGQLH010000082.1 GCA_020429465.1 Candidatus Dojkabacteria bacterium
TGAAAAAGAATACTCGTTATAATATTGGTTACGCTGAACGTAAGGGAGAAGAAGTAAAAACATATAGTTTAGAGGATGAGAATATTGATGAGAAGCTTTCTGAATTCTATGATTTACTCGAGGAAATGCAAGAGCGTTCGTCAGGTTATCCAATTCGTTCTAAAAAATACTTTAAAAAGTTATTCAAAGAATTTAAGGGAACTGATAGCATTGTACTCTTTGAGGTTTCGTATAAAGGAGATGTGATAGCTATGAATATTAGTGAATTTACTGATGTTTGGGCATCAAGTTTTTATGCAGGGTCAAATCGTTTACACAGAAAAGTGAAGGCACCGTACCAACTCAGGTGGCAATCTATCAAAGAAGCAAAAGAGCGTGGATGTAAGGTTTATGATTTTTGGGGAATAATTCCAGACTCTAAACATCATAAAGGTTATAGTGATCATAAACTCAGTTTCGGCGGAGATCGTGTAGATTACGTTGGTATAATCCGCTATTCTATAGTGTGGAAGGCATATCTTTACGAAATGGCCATTAAATTTCATCAACTTACGACCCGCCTAGTGTGGCGCTAAAAAACATTTATGACATTAACATTTACAGAAGTCAAAGATAAAAAAGAGTGGGACTCATTTGTACAATCTCAAGAACGATATTCTTTTGTTCAAAGCTACAAATATCTATCGGTACTCGAGGAGTTAACAGAAGAAATAATCCCTATGGGTGTATATAGTGGTGATGCTCTCGTAGCATTATTACCGATGGGGGTTATCAAAGCGAGGAGAGGAAATTATTTAAGGCTTCGACATGGACCAATCTGGGGCGAAGATTTTAGGAATACAGATACTCTCGTTGGGGAGGTTATTGATTATCTTCGGACATTTGCGAATCAAAATGCTCTATCGTTTGTTCGGATCCAGCCAATGCAGATCGAAACAGGGAATTTAGAGCAAAATGGTTTTCGATCTGCACCAACTCATAATCTTGATGCGCAGCATACGCTTCAACTTGAACTTGGAGATAGAGCTGAAGATGAGGTTTTTTTTGCGATGAGGAAGAATACTCGATACTATATCCGAAAGGCAGAGAAAGAAGGTATCGAAGTAATTGAGGATATCACTGACTTTGAATCATTTTTTCAGATACTTCGTAAAACAGCGCAAAGGCAAAATTACACCACATGGCCTCGGTCATATTTCGAACGAGTGTTTAATGAATTTTCTGTTGATGGACTTCATCTTTACTTTGCTACGTATAAAAACAAGAAGGTTGCAATTGGACTCTTTCTAGATTATGGGAAGTACCGGTTTTATCTTGAGGGAGGTATGCTTACAAATTTCTCAAAAAAGTATCCATCATACGCAATTCAAGGTCGCTCAATTAGAGATGCTATAAAAGGTAATACTGAAGTATACGATTTCTGGGGAGGTGTTTCCCCGAAGGGGTCAGATGGGAAGGTGGTACAATCTTATCCTTGGGCAGGTATCGATTTGTTCAAAAGAGGGTTTGGAGGAGAAGAGAAATCAATAATGCATCCACACGATTTACCTTTGTCATGGAAATACTCGGTTACATGGGCAATTGAGTATATAGAAAAAATGAAACGCGGGTACTAATTTTTATCTTCGTGATTTATCTCACAAAACTGTAATCCTCTCGGTCTTCATTCGATGTATTGTAGTATGGTTCTTCTGAAATCATATACTACATAAGTTTTCATATATGTACAATGCAAGCATTGCGTACAGAAATGTCACTACGTAGAAACGTAGTGATGGCGATTACTTCAATTATTATCGCATTCGTGACATTATTTTTAATTAACTATGCAGATGCGCAGGTTCGTCCTCCAGGTGGATCGGGTGGTTCTACTCGGGGTACTTCTACCGATGGAGGTTCTTCGGGATCAACACGAGGTGGTAGTTCTACCGGAGGTGTTACCACAGGTGGCGGAACACGCGGGAGTGGTTCAACAGGTTCTGGTAGTGGAAACGGAGGAACGGGAACTCGTCCAGAGTCTGAATGGAAAAATCCAACAGGGATAAATCTTGGTTCGGTGCCGGTACCTTCAGCTGCTGCAATTTCAGCAGGAATTCCAAAATGTCCAGAAAGTATCCATGATTCACGTACTTGGCATGGTCTTTATGAACCAGAATATGGACCAGTCATCAATCAACAAACTGGAGAACGAGCTGGCTGTCATTACACACATGAGCATCATCACAATCCACACGATCTGGATAGTGTGCTAGGAACTGATGCGTATTATTGGTTTGGAGGACAAAATATTGATGGCACAAATCCGGGGTATGCAGAAATTAGTTACCCATGGCAAACATTTAAAGGAGCATCGTATTACCATGAAGATCCTTCATCGAAACCATTCGATGATTTCGAGAATCAGTTTAAGCATGTTGGTAATAAAGTCCTTGTAAAAGATGATGCTAATTGTCAGACAGTTGGGGCAGTGGATTACTGTGTAGATAAATGGAGACTAAATTATCACGCTATGTTTAGCGAACATGGGGCTGCAACTACAATCCATTCAATGTTTTTAGAAGCTAAGCTAACCGAAGAAGATGGAGGAGGAGTATTCAAATCAGGAGGATGGATAGATTTTGGTCCATTAGAAACTCCTCTACATGTTTATAGATTTGATTTACCTAATGATCATCCATATTACGATCTTATTCCTGTAGAAGCAGAGCAACCACCGTATAGAGGGCATTGTGTTCTAGATAATACTCTCCCAGGGTTAGCAGGAGCAGAAGATTCAGGATGTAATGAATCATGGAATTCGGAAGGTGTTGGTGAAGCTGTTGTGCCAAAAACATCTCCTTATCGAATTGGAAGAGGATTTGCAGTACACGTAGAAGATGGTTATGAACTTTTGGATCCTACAAAATCAATGGCAGAGAATATGATGGATCCATGGCATTATTGTATAGACAATCCTAAATTTAGTAATGGAACAGATATCTATGACTGTGAATTTAATGCAAGTCATGCGCTTCCATTTAGACTTTGGATTGAGATTCCACGAGAACTCGATGGTTCACCCTATGACACTAATCCAACACGAAGTGTTGTCACTGTTCATGGATTTACTAATCGTTATGGAGATCTTGTGATTGATGGAAGTTGTGGTGAATGGAACAGTAATCCTGCGTTATTAAATGTTGGGTTAGATTGTGTTCCTCTTGTTCTTGAGAATATCCCAACAGATAGAGATATTAGTTGGCTTGGAGGAGCAGGAAATGGTGATGAAGATAAGTATGAATTTGATATTGCGCCAATTGGAGAATATTGGATTGGTGCTAAGAACTAGTATTTAAAAATTAAATTGCTCGTATAGTTAGTATAAGACACCTCGGCTGTAAGTCGAGGTGTCTTGGTATATAATGATGGGGAAGTCAATTAATTTAGTATATTTCAAATGAAACGAGAGATACCAAAAGTTGTATTTACAGGTGGAGGATCAGGGGGGCATTTATCAATTATGAAGGCACTACTAGACTATCTTTCAGATGAGTACGGTAAAGATGAAGTAAAGGAAAAAATCCACGTAGTTGGTGGAAGGGTGGGAATGATAGGTGATAGTGGTAAGTCAATTGACGAACGTATTATTCCTTCATTCGGTGTTCCCTATACGCTTATTAGGGGAGGGAAATTCCATCGTGCTTTACGTTTTACAACAATAAAGCTTTTCTTTGGAGTGATTCCAGGGTTTATAGACTCATTTGCTGTTCTTAAAAAACATTCACCAGATATTGTCTTTGCAACGGGGGGATATGTAACATTGCCTATGATTATCATCGCGAAACTTTTAGGGATACGCGTGGTTATTCACGAACAGACCCATACTGCTGGACTTACGAATAAAATTGGGGCGAGATTTGCAGATAAGGTTCTTACGACATTTCCGGAATCAAAGAGGTATTTTCCAGAAAAAAAAGTTAAACTTACAGGTAATATTATTAGGGCTGAGGTATTTGCGAAAAAAACTAAAAATCAAGAGTTAACTTCATTTGTTAAGTTTGCAAAAAATCAGAATAAATCGATTATGTATGTGACTGGTGGAAGTCTCGGTGCTCATAAAATTAATGAATTTATTCTTAGAAATATTGATGCTATTGTGGAAAACTTCCGCGTGATTTGGCAAATAGGGGGGAATAAATATCATAATGATTATCAAAAAATTCTAGACCTAATTAAAACAAATAATCTCCATAAGAATATTTTTGTAGCAGAGTATTTTACTGAAGAACTTGGGTATATTCTTGATAGTTCCAATGTAGTGGTTTGCAGACCTGGAATAAATACATTGTATGAATTGGCTGCCCTTAATAAATCAGCCGTAATGATTCCTCTTTGGGTAACTTCGGCGTCGGATCAAGAAACAAATGCGTTATGGTTTAAATCTAACTTTAATGGAGAGATATTAAAAGAAGGTGAATTTTCATATAAAGAGTTTCAGAGTGCTGTAGAAAAAGTTATGAAAAAGCAGGTTGCTAATCCTGCTACCTTTAAAGTGGGGAGTAGTTTAGAGGTTTGGGAAGAGATTGTGTCAATCTAAAGAGTATTGTATACTCAAGTATTATATTACCTCTTAGTATTCTCTTAACTATGGCAGAAGAGAAAAAAGCTGCATCTCCTGATAGTATTTCAAGCAAAAGTGGAAGTAACTCATCAGATCAGACCTTATATATTGTACTTGCTTGGTTATTTGCACCAGTTGCAGGAGCATTTTTCATGAAGGATCAAAATGATATGATTCAATTTCATGCAAAGCAGTCAGTATCATGGGGTATCGTTTCACTTATTGGTCACTTTGTTTGCTTCTTACTTTCGTTCGTAGTGATTGGAGCATGTGTTTGGCCAGTATGGAGTCTCCTCGATACAGTTGTAAGAATTGTTGGTATTGTTAAGGGACTTAATGGTGAAAAATGGGAAGTTCCTGTAGTAGGAGGACTCATTAAATAAAGGATAGTTTGACATTAATATAGTCTCCCTTCCTTATTAAGGAGGGGAGACTTATTTTTTCTTTAAATAGGGGTTGAATAAAGGAAGAGCTTTTTGGTAAAATACACCCACGCCTCCTGAAAGAGTGCTTTTACAAGTTACTAACTACAGTAGGAAATTCCCTTTACTAAGTATATGCATTTTTGGTAGAATCATACGCTTTGCAATGTTTGTTTGTGAAAGCTTGTGGTTGTTCTTTGATTTCAACGATCTTAGGCGATCACAAATAAACATGTTCTTTGAAAACTGAAAGAGTGATAGGTTCATTCATACTTCTAGTATTGAGTGTACCGGATATTTCTTTTTTCACTACATCGGTCTCTGAGAGATGGTGTAGTGACTACTCTAAAATATAGAGTAAAACCTAGTTTCTTAAATGAAACGATAACAAGCGAGTCAAGCATTTAGCTTGAACCAAGTGATCACTAGATGTATTTCTAGTTCACTTCATAATGAGTTTTATACTCATACATTATGGAGAGTTTGATCCTGGCTCAGGATGAACGCTGGCGGCGTGCCTAAGGTATGCAAGTCGAACGATAAGGCCCCTTCGGGGGTACATAAGTGGCAAACGGCTGAGTAATACATAGGAACCTACCCCAGAGTCGTGAATAGCCTTGCGAAAGCGGGGGTAATACACGATAGTTTCCTTCGGGATAAAAATTTATTGCTCTGGGATGGGCCTGTGGCCTATCAGGTTGTTGGTGGGGTAAAAGCCTACCAAGCCTATGACGGGTAGCTGGTCT
>JAGQLH010000083.1 GCA_020429465.1 Candidatus Dojkabacteria bacterium
TGTATACTTGTATAGGTGCATTTTTATTTTTTACTTACCTATACCTATGGTCTTAAAGAAGACAGTTCCATTTACGAAGCTACTTTTGGTAGGAGTTATTGGTTTATCAATGGTTGCGTGTACGCAACAAACTACTACTGAAGTTCCAACAGGCCACTCTGATGCAGTTGAAGGTCGCCAATCACCATCAGGGAAAACTGAGGAAATGCGTACATATGATACTAACTACATTAATTTTGAACAGGGTAAATTTGATTTAGCAGTCACATCACGAAATGAAGTGGTGCTATTTTATAATAGTGGTGATAACTGCGATGAATGTAGAGATGCTGATAAATCGTTAGCTCGTCAGATCAATAAATTCCATCCACGGCTTACCGTATTTCTTATTGAGGATGCGACAGTAGCTGCGGAGTATGGACTAACGAATGGTGATAATTTTGCATTGGTAGATGAAAATGGCGAAGTAGTGAAGACTTGGACTGGAGATTCATATCAAAGTGTTTTGGATGAAACAAACCTCGTAGATTTAGAAGTTGAATAAATAGTATAGAAATGGAGGGAACAAAAATTTTGTTCCCTCCATAGTTTGTTTTATTCAATTCTTACGTAGTATTCGAATGAATTTATATCCCACGCTACTCGTTCGATAATTTCGTATAGTGTAAAGTGATATCCGAATGCATCCGCTTCAATAGTACTCTCCCCTTGAACAACTCCATTCTTTAATCCTGTACATGATCTTTCAAGGTGTATCGATTGCGATTGTCCATCTTTTGTGACGGTTAGGTCAATAAAAGCAGTTTGGCTTGTGGTACAGTGAATACCAAAATTATTAACACTAAAACTTAAACCTTTTTCTGGAACAGATGCAGTCCCATATGGTTTTATCATAAACTCAGAACTAGGAGCTTCTGGTTCATCTGGTAATTTTGTGTAATTATCGCGAATTATTTGGATAAGAAAAGCAGCTTCTCCTCTTGTGATTGCAACATCCTTATTTCCTTCTGAAATAGTTGGTGGTTGTGCTCCCATAGCTACAAGTCTATTCATATACGCTGTTAGATCTGCATCTTCTGAAATCCCATGACTACTATCTAGGGTTCGCATTGCGATTTTACTTGCTTCTCCAAAGGTTACGGTATTATCTGGTTTAAAGTACCCATCGGAATATCCTTTTACAATATCGTTTTTTTCTGCCATACAGATGAACGAAGCAAATGTATGGTCTGAGGCAATGTCTGGAAAAATATTTGAATTACTTTGGATACAATTGTTAATCAGTGATTCAGAGTATTCGGCATTCACAACAATTTTTGTAAATTCTGCCCGTGTGATGGTATTTTCTGGTTTAAATGTTCCATCGGAGAATCCTCCTGCAATTCCATTATCCAGTAAATACTGTATTTCATTTGCGTATTCGTGGTAGTCAGAAACATCTGGAAATGGTCCTGCTAAAGCTGTGAAGCTACTGGATGCTAAGAATACTAGAGACAAGGCAATTGTGCTAATTTTCTTATTCATATTTAGCATACATAATAAATAGATATAAAATATAACGCCATTACTACTATTTTATTTCAGTAGTAACTTGATTGCTTTGCGTAACGATGAACTAGCTATCGACAATTCCTTCTCTGATGGCTGATAATTCATTTCATGAGCAACCTTATTTCTTATTTTGTGTGCACTCCAAATATCATTATACAGTTGGTTATCAAAAAATTTCTGTGCTCCCTTTAACCGTTCTCCCATTGTCATACCTTTTATGCCTTTTGCTTTGAGCACAAAATCGAGCAGCTTATCATATTCTAATAGTGCTGTGATTTTTGAGGCAGCCCCTTCTTGTTTCTGGAGTGTTGAAATCTGTATAAGCTTTTTTTCTACATCCTTATGCCATTGTATTTTCTTTGGTTTGGCAGCAAAGATAAATACTATAACGACTACAAGAATTATTGTTCCTATAATGAGTAATAATTCCATGCTGAGTACAGGCTAAAATATTAAATGTTCGAACTAATCCACTGTTCTAAGTCGTCTATTGCAACTCTCTCTTGCTCCATAGTATCACGGTCACGTATTGTGACGCAGTTGTCGTCAATTGAGTCGTGATCAACAACGATGCAGAATGGTGTTCCAATTTCATCTTGTCTTCTATACATCTTTCCAATATTTCCCGAATTGTCGAATTCGCAGTCAAATTTACCTCTTAGATTTAAGTACACATCATGAGCCATAGTTTGCAATTTTTCATCTTTTTGAAGAGGAAAAATTGCCGCTGTAACAGGAGCAATATGTTTTGGAAATTTCATAACAACTCGAGATTTTCCTTCCCCTAAATCCTCTTCTGTATATGCACTATACATTGCAACTAAGACAGCCCGTGCGAGTCCAAATGATGGTTCTAATACATGAGGTACATATACTTCATTTGTGTATGGGTCACGATACTCAAGTTTCTGTTTACTTGCTTCTTTATGTTGTGAGAGATCAAAATCACCCCGGTGAGCAAATCCGGCCACTTCCTTGAACCCGAAATCAAATTCGTATTCAACATCATATGTTTGCTTTGAATAATGTGAAAGTTCTTCATCATCATGTTTTCTGTAGCGTAGATCGCTTTCTGCATCGTGAGTAATAGATTTATAGAATGAAAGCATCTCGTCTTGCCATTCTGCGTACAATTTTTCCCAATCTTCTTGTGGACTAATAAAATATTCAATCTCCATTTGTTCAGTTTCAATAGTTCTAAAGATAAATTGTCCCTTTGTAATTTCGTTTCTAAATGCCTTACCAACCTGTGCAATACCGAATGGAACTTTTACACGCATTGTATCAATCACGTTCTTGAAGTTTGCGAAAATCGATTGAGCTGTTTCTGGTCGGAGGTATACCTTTCCATCTTCAAGGCTAGATGTAGCTCCAATGAATGTTTCAAACATCAATCCGAACGTTCGAGCGTCAGTTATTTCATTACCATCTGGACTTAGTATTTTATTTTCTTTTATGTAAGTGGTCATTTCATCTACAGACATAGCTTCCACATTGAGATCTACGTCATTTTTTTTGTTCCATTCTTCAATAAGATGATCTGCTCTATATCGTTTCCGATTAACCTTATCATCGACAAGTGGATCATTGAAATTATCAACGTGCCCAGAAGCTTTCCAGACATCAGCTTGGGTTATGATTGCACCATCAAGTCCAACAATATCTTCACGCTCTTGGACAAAGGTTTTCCACCAAAAATTTTGGATGTTATTTTTTAATAGTGTTCCGTATGGACCATAATCGTAATTATTTGCTAGACCTCCATAAATAGATGACGTCTGAAATACAAATCCTCTACGTTTTGCCCAAGAGACAATTTTTTCTAATGTTGCGTGTTTATTCATTTTTTTGTGATATTCTAACCTCCGAATCAGAATTTTATTAAATAATCTAGTATATCGGCTCGGAGACCGATTATTTTTTAAGTAAGCATGCAGAGCTTCCCCCAGCCCCCTTACTTCCAGTAACGAATTTTGTGTTGTAGTTTGTTTTCATTAATATTGGGTTAATTAGTTTTAAATTCGTGGGAAAGTATACTGTATATCTCTCCATCAACATATTTACCGTGAAGAAAATGGTCTTCCCGTAATACACCTTCTAACGTAAATCCAAGTCGTTCTGGGATTGCTCTACTTTTTGCATTTGCTCTTGCAGCTTTAATTACTACTCTATGTAAAGTTAAATCATCAAAACAATATGCTAATAGTCGTTTAACGCAAACGGTCATAATTCCTCTTCCAATAACTTCATTGCTTAACCAATAACCAATCTCACAATTATAATTGCGTTTTGAATCAAGTACATTAATTCCAATCGTACCAATAATTTTATTGTGTTCTATGATCATAAGACCATTAATAGTTTTTCCTGCTTGATAGTCTTGTAAACATGCATGTATAAATTCCTTCGTAGCTTCTTCTGTCTGAGATTTGTTTACCCAAGAAAGCCACTTACTAAGGTGATCTCTGTTTGTATCAATAAGATCAAATAATTCCCTAGCATCATTAATTCGTGGGGATCGTATAAAAACAGTGTCGTTTACCTTAAGATTTAGACTGGATGTAGTTTTTATGTCTTCCATAGTTTGTACAATAAAAAAAGACCCTTATTACTAATCAATTTTGATCAATAATCAGGGTCCTATCGGACGGTTCCACCTGGCGTTTTACTCTAATTCGAGTAGTATGAAATTGTAATGCCAAATTGTGTGTCGACTCTCAGAGTGTAACTCGACTTGCTGTATGGGTATATTATAGCGTATAAAGTTTATGCTGCATACTTTTTTACTACACCTTGCCATTCATCTGCAGTATCGGCAAGTTCATCTTCAAAATGAGTTACCCAATCTTTGAATACTTCAGGGTAGTCAATAAGCTGATTTTTCTCTTCAAGTTTCTCATAGAAAAAGTCCTTTCCTTTTGCTAAAGCTATTTTTTCAACCTTTTCAAAATCTGAAAATAGGAATTGTTCTTTTAATGAGAGCGCTTTTCTCAGAACATTAAAAATTTCATGTGCTGTTTGTGCAATTGACAATGTATCATTTTCACAGAGGTAATCATGTGTTGCTCTAATTTCATCAAGATCTAAGAGGTCTATGTTGAACAGTTTTTTCCATCGGGTTTGTAATTCATGATCTCGTTTTACTACATTTTCAGTTCGCTTATCTGTACCAGCTCGTTTCGATCGTACTTCTGGAGAAGCAGTAATAAAAGCCTCAAACAACCATGGTTTACTTTCTGTAAAAAAGCCTGCAATTTTACTATTCACTAGTAAATTCCGTTCATGCTCTAGTTTCCATGCGATATAGTGTTCCCATAAAACATCCCATTTTTCACCATACTTTTTTTCATATTCTAATAGTCCTCCACTTTTGGGGTCATATCCAAGTTTTTTTGCGATAAATTTGTAGGTACCTCCCGCATATACGAAACGTTTTTTAAGCATGTAGGCAAGAATAAGAGCTGTTATTGTGGTCCCACTGCTTACGTGTCCGCTAATGTTGATGTTTACTTCATTGAGGTAATGCATGTTGGTAGTACTGAATAATTTTTAACTAAAAATTGTATTGAAATTTATCTTCTTAAGTCATTCCTGGTAATAGAAAATCTATCATTAATATTCTATTATTTTTTGGTAGGGATTTATGTATAGTAGTTTTCATTCACCGCCAGAACGATCAAAACATACGTTTTGGCATGATACCACTGACGAGTATTTGAAAACAAATAACCTATTTTTTATTGAACCTATCCACTCAATTACCTATCTCCCATCAGCTCAAGTGATTTTAGTCGAGTATCTAATACGTTTTGGATCCATTGTTTATGAATCAAATTTATTCGTTTTTGTAACTCTGGTTCTATTGTAAGTGTGATTGTACTATCAATTGGTTGTGAAAGGCAAAAACGTTGTGTTTTAATAAGTCGTGGGGAAACTTGTGAATGAGGTTCTCCATGACTCATGAAGCCTGGTGTTGTAAGAGAGATATAAATTTTATCGTTTTCTTCAAAGTGTTTATGAGTGTCTAAAAATGTTCTTAGG
>JAGQLH010000084.1 GCA_020429465.1 Candidatus Dojkabacteria bacterium
AATTCTGATACATCCATTATTCCACATGTGGGAGTGGGTCATACACGTTGGGCAACACATGGAGGTGTTACAACGCATAATGCCCATCCACATTTTTCGGCTGATGAATCATTTGTGCTTGCTCAAAATGGTATTGTGGAAAATTATCAGAAACTTAAAGAGCAACTTAAGAGTTTGGGTCACAGTTTTAAGACTGAAACAGATACAGAGGTAATAGTGAGGATGGTCGAGGAAAAACTCAAGGATACAGATTCACTTCAAGATGCAGTTAGAAAAGGATTTTTGGAGTTAGACGGACGTAATACTATTATTGTTCTCTCCTCTGATGGTGAAGAGGTTATTGCAATTCGAAATGGATCTCCACTAGTGGTGGGGGTTGGCGACGAAAACGAATATTTTTTCGCTTCTGATACACTTTCATTTGCAGATAAAACGGATAAAGTTGCGTTTATTGAAAATCATCAAATGGTGGTATTCTCGAACGGTTCATTACATCTTTTTGATGTGAAAACAGGAGAAAAATTGTCATTAACAATTGAAACTTTAGATCATGGAAATATTGAGGTAAATAAAGAGGGGTATGATCATTACATGCTTAAAGAGGTATTTGAACAGCGATATACCATTAAGGATGCGGTAGGTTATGAATCGTTTGAATTCGATGGTCTAATAGAAGCAATTCAGAATGCTGGTCGAGTATTTACACTTGGATCTGGAGGTGCGTTTTATGCCGCTGATCAGGTTGCATATTTTCTTCGAAGTATTGCTGGGGTGATGGCACAAGGATTGCGTCCGTATGAAATAGAAAGTTATGTTCCACTTATACAAGATGGAGATGTACTAATTATTATTAGTCAAAGTGGAGAAACAGCAGACAATTTAGAAGCATTAGAGTTATTGAAGGAAAAAGATATAGTACTAGCAAGTGTTGTAAATATGATTGGTTCTACAACATCAAGAATATCTAAATTCCCGTTTTTGAGTCGGACAGGACCAGAGTTGTGCGTACTTTCAACAAAATCTGGTTCGGCTCAAACATCATTTGGATATATGCTGGGAAATGCGATGATCCAAAAGTATGATTCTGCACGTAAATCTGTGCACGAACTCGCAGGGTATTTAGAATCTGAATATCTTACGGAGGAATTTTCAGAACGTGTCAGAAAGATAGCAGTACAACTCAAAGATAAGGAACATATTTTCCTATTGGGGAAAGGTAGAAACTATCAGAATGCTCTTGTGGGAGCTCTGAATATAAAAGAAGCAAGTTATATACATGCAGAAGGGTTTGCTGCTGGAGAACTAAAGCATGGAGTAATTGCTCTTATTGAAGAAGGAACTCCAGTAATCAGTTTTGTTGATGATGATAGTGATCATGATTATATGATAGGAGCAACTGCAGAGGTAAAGGCTCGAGGAGCTCATGTGATTGGTCTAGGAGTTGAGAATAATGAATTATTTGATGAATTTATTCCTCTCCCAACACAGTCTGGAATTGATGCCGCTGTTCTTATGAATATTGTTCCCTGTCAGCTACTTGCATACCATCTTGCAGTCTTACGTGGTTATAATCCCGACAAACCACGAAACCTAGCAAAAAGTGTCACTGTTAAGTAGTTGTCCACAAGAGGGTTCATTTGTATAATGGCGTATATTTATCTTTTATCTCTTAACTAATGACAGAAACAAAAACATCGAATACATCCGATACGGCCACACCATCTCCCAAAAAAGGAGGGAATGGAAAGGTCATATTGATAATTGTCTTGGTGGTATTGTTCCTCTGTATGATTGCATGTGGAAGCATATTTTTGTACACAAGATACAAAGCACAGGAATTTAGAGATACGAATAATTGGGATGATATTATAAATGAATACAGTGATACCATTAATGATCCAGATCGATTTTTAGAAGATCCTGAAGGTATTGTAGATGATTTTGGGAATCCGGGTAGCGATCATAACTCTGATACTTCTCGTCCTGTTGAAGCACCACAAGATGGAGAGTATGTTTCCTTAGGTGCATCAGCTGGAGCAGAGGGATGGTCACTTGCAGTATTGGGAGCAGAAAGGGTTGAAGATTCTATCGTGTTAACTTTAGAAGTTACGAATGAGACTGCTTCTCCACAATCGTTTAGTACACTGCTCTCTTTAAGTCTGCATTCAAAATCAGGAGCAGAAGGTGATAGTGAGTATGGTTATGCACAAGATTTCTTTATGGATACCGATAGGAATTTACTAGATTCAGAGGTACCAGCAGGAGAAACATTTACTGCTGAGCTTCCGTTCATAGTAGAAGATGGTTCTGATCTCTCAGATCTATATTTGGAATTTGAACCAAACTTCTTTAGTGAGGATGTGTTTTATTACGATATACAATAAATTTACTAGTGAGGCTTCATCTTTGATGAAGCCTCTTTTTTGTTAATATGATTGAAGAAAAAAGGAAAAATATTGTTGTTATTGGTGGTGGTACTGGTACAGTTTCGATCCTCAATGGGGTGAAATCAAACCCAGATCTTCATATTTCCGTAATCGTTAGCATGATGGATGACGGTGGCAGTAATCATGTTGTCCGTGACGAATTTGGACTTTTGCCATTAAGCGATTTACGAAAATCAATTATTGGGCTTGCACGAGCTGGTAATGGTACTTTCCGTGATTTATTTACCTATAGATTTAATAAAGGAGAGGGTCTTTCTGGTCATACACTGGGGAATTTGATAATGATGGCATTATCTGATATTTCTGGGTCTGAGGTGGCTGCAATTAAAGAAGCAGGAAAAATATTTGGCGTACTTGGTGATGTAATTCCTGTAACACTCGATCATGTTCGACTAGTAGCTCACTACTCGAATGGTGAGAAGGTAACGGGGGAACATTATATTGATGAGCCTGAAAACCTTTCTGATTCTACAAAAATTGATGAATTAACGCTTGAACCAAATGCACAGGCGTATCCAGAGGCGTTAGAAGCAATTAGAAATGCAGACTTTATTATTGCGGGACCAGGGGATCTATATACAAGTACTCTTGCAAATATTGTTGTAGATGGTGTGTCTGAGGCAATCCGAGATTCTAACGCTAAGTATATTTTTGTTAATAATTTAATGACAAAGCATGGGCAAACGCATTGGATGAAAGCAGCTGACCTTGTAGACGAAATAACTCGATACTCAGAACGTACGCCTGATATCGTTCTTCAGAATAATAGGGAGATCCCGGAACATATTTTAAGAAAGTATGCTGAAAATAAAGAATTTAAAATAGAAGATAATCTAGATGAATATGAACATGTATATGAGGTTATCCGAACTGATTTAATTGGAGAGGATGAGATAACTAGAACATCCGGAGACACTCTTAAGCGAAGTCTTATCCGACATGATTCAAAGAAGTTGGCTGAAGTTTTATATGAGATTTTTTCTAGAATATAAATTTTTTTAATTTTAATCGGTACCTATGAATTTATTGTTATTAGCAGGAGGAAGTAGTAGTAGATTTTATCCACTCAAAGAAAAGAATACGTATGAATTTTTAGGAGTTTCTGTTGTTGAATATCAGTTGAAGCGGTATATAAATTTTCTTCAACCAAATAAAGTTGTAATTATTGTTAATGCAAAAATTGAGGAAGAGATTAAAGAGTTAGTGCAAAACAGTAATATCTCCGCAGATGTAGTAGTGCAAGAAGGAGACGGAATGGCAGGAGCAGCTCAAACTGGTCTTAGTTATCTTGATCCAGAAGATGAATTGATAGTAGCTAATATGAACGATTTCTTTGACGATTCATTATTCGCAAAATTTTTAGAGTTAAAAAGTAGCGGTTCTAAAAGAAATCTGGTTACTGGACTCAAAACTAAAACGTATTTTCCTGGAGGATACTTAGTTTTGGATGATGAGTCGAACGTGATTGGAGTTGAAGAAAAGCCAGGAGAAGGAAATGAACATTCTTCCGAGTATGTGCGATTTGTATTCGACTATTTTATGAAGGCAGGGGATTTCAGTCGGGCATTGGATGAAGCCAGTAGTAACAAAGATGATGTATATGAGGTTGCGCAGTCTATTCTTATGGCAGAAAAAGCATTTGAACTTCTAGAATATCAGCAAGAATGGAGAAGTATAAAATATCCATGGCATGTTCTTGAGGTTATGGAGCTATTCCTATCTAAGCTTGAAGGAGAGACAATAGCTGACAACGTTCAAATTGCAGAAAATGTAACAATAAAGGGTGATGTGATTATTGAATCAGGTGTTAAGATATTTGAAGGCGCAGTTATTCGTGGTCCAGCATATATTGGAAAAAACACTATTATTGGTAATGGGGCGCTAGTTCGAAATTCTATGATTGGGAATAATTCTGTCGTTGGGTTTGCAACCGAGGTTTCTCGATCGTATGTAGGGAACGATACATGGTTTCACAAGAATTATATAGGTGATTCAATTATTGAGCACAATGTCTCATTTGGTTCGAATGCTGTCACAGCAAATCTAAGGCTTGATGAAGATGAGATATACGCTATGGTAAAAGGAGAAAAGATTCCAACTGGTACGACTAAATTAGGTACAATTGTTGGATCAAATACCCGAATTGGAGTTGGTGCAATGATAATGCCTGGAGTTAAAATTGGTAGCGACAGTGTTGTAGGACCGATGGTGGTAGTGCAGAAGGATATATCTGCTGGAGTATTCTTGAAGACTGTACAGGAGACGGTTGAACGGGAAAATAAGATATCAATAACCGACAAGAATAGAGATGAATATTCGTCAAAACTGTAGTTAATATTTTATAAATACAAAATGGATCTTCAAAATGCGTACAATTTGGTTAAAGATTTTATTGTAAAAGAAGGTGATTATGTTCATAGCAATTGGCACCATATGAATATAGTAAAAACGGCCGATGGTGGTGCAGATGTTACTACAGATTTCGACCAACATGTGGAGAAAGCATTCAATGAATTTGTTCTAGAGCATTTCCCAGATTGTGGATTTAGAGGAGAAGAACATGCCGATTATAATAGACATGGTGAGTATACCTAGCATATCGATCCTATTGATCGTACAAAATTTTTTGCTGCTGGTATACCTTCTTGGGTAGTTACAATTGCACTTACAAAAGGCGAAGAAGGAAAATTAGGGTTTATCTATAATCCTAATTCCCAACAACTGTATTCTGCAATTCAGGGGGAAGGTGCGTATCTCAATAACGAAAGGATTGAGCTTAATAAAGAATTGGATCCTGCAAAATTACAGGTTGCAATTGATACCTTTCAGAAATTTGATGATGAAGATTTTTATCAGGAAATACTTACCTTGAATAACAAACTCGTTGACACTTTCTATAGAGTAAGAGCTCTAGGAACTGGTGCATTGTCACTCGCATGGCTTTCACAAGGATTTTTTGGAGCATATGTTGATTATGCACGTAAAACTTCTAAACAAATAGACGTAGTGGGAGGATTACTCATAGCAAGCGAAGCTGGAGCCATTGAAGAGAAATGGGAAG
>JAGQLH010000085.1 GCA_020429465.1 Candidatus Dojkabacteria bacterium
CCGAAATCAACAAATTTTTTATAGAGGAATGTTGAGAAACCCCTACTCGTATAGTCTTTCCCATTTTCAGTTAGGATTACTGTAAAGCCATCAATTTGATCTTTAATTTGATCATAGGTAATTAGCTCACTAGAGGTGTCTTTGAGTGAGATTTGTTCAACTGTGACATATCGTTCAGTTAGTTTTGTATAGTAGTCAATAAGCTCACCAACAGAGGCATCTTTTATTTTCCCAAAACTAATAATTCTGATTTTCATTGCTCCGAGAGTTCCTAATGAGTAATATATAGAGAAATCAAATTGAAACGATTCTACAGAATGGGAGAAGTTGAAATTTAGATTTCACACATCCCGCTCAGCGGGGTACTAGAGAATCATTTTGATAATTATAAAGCCTTTCGCGTGATAAACAAAAAACTGTCTACAATAGTTTCTTTTCTTGGCATAGTAATTGTAATTTTCTTGATAAGAGGAGGCGGGGTATATGCTCAGGCACTTGATTCAAGAATCACATTCAATTTTTCACAAGCAAGTTGTAATAAGATAGATGAGGTACTAGATTTTGTTGTTACTCGAGATGGAGTAAATCTACAAGTAAATTCTGGTGTTGTACCTATTAATTTCCCAGATGAATCTGCTTGCGAACCTTTTTATGAGTATTCAGTTACAGCTCCTGCTGTAAGCGCAACATATACTATCAATGGAAGGATCCGCGGATCCGACGGACAAATATACAGTATTTCTCAAGGAAATAGATTATGGCAACCAAGTTCATTACCTGAAGATGAGACAGTTCAATGGCAAAATGGGGTAGGTATTGAAATTGTGCCTGAAGATTCTTCAGACCCAGATATAACCCTTTCTACTCTTGATGGCTCTGAACCTACAGTTATTGATGTAACAAAAATTCCAATTAGTTTAACATCCCAATCAGCAGATAATTGTTTAGTCGATATTTATCTCTATAAGGTCGGTACTACCGAAGAAAATGATTACGATGGAAGTTTTATCAGAATTTTTGAGGGAGATGTAAATGATTTCACGAATGGAGAATTTGATATTTCCGTCAGTGATTTCTACATTGGAACATTTAGTGTACTTGATATAAAGGTTGTAGCAGATTTGACATGCCAAGGCACACTTATAGAGTCAGAGGAATTATTTTTAGAAATTACATCACAGAACAATGTAGGAAATGATGCTGAAGTAGCTGTTTACTCTACGAGTGAAAATATAGAAATAGAATTTTGTATTGACTCAGTAGATAACTCAACTTTTCAATGTATAAATTTGCCACAATGTGACGAAATTAACGCTTGTTCGCACAGTCCAACTAATTCTGATTTCCAATTCACTAATCTGTTCCCAGGGGAGTATACAATAAAACTTTCGGCAAATGATGTTATTCAAGAAGGTTCCTTCGAGTTAGATTCTGGAGACAAATTGTTTATTCCAATAAGATATGATATTGACAGCAACACTTTTATTGCACCCGACAATATTTCTTTAGATTCCGTACCAACGACCGATGACCGGTCAACAGGAGCAGCAAAGTTTGAGTTAATAATAAAAGATAATAATGAATACGAAGTTGATGTAAAGATGAACGGGGTATCAAAACGATTAACAAATGATAATTTGGAAACAACATTTGGCCCCTTTCCTAACAATGAATATGAATACACAGTGGAAGGATTTTATGGAGCTAGTCTTGACAGTGCAGGAACATACGAATCTTCTGTGACACTCCAAGCAAATACAGTAACAGTTCCAATTGTTGCCTCTGGAGGCAGATTACAAGTGGGTAATCTAACGGGGGCTCTTCCCTCAAATCAAGGGGTGGGCGTTTGTAATGGTAGTCTTGAATGTGCGAATTGTATAGGAAGAAATATTGATGGGAATCCATTTAGAACATTTCAAGAAGCGGCACAAGCACAGATTGATGGCACTATTCAGTATACAAATAGCGTGTATGTAGCTATAGGGTGTGTTGATCCTAGCCAAGAAGGTATTACAGTACGATTGATCCAAATAGCGCTGGGTATTTCAGGGTTTGTTATTCTTATTAGGTTTGGTCAAGCTGCACTGTTACTTCAAAAAGGTGATCCAGAATCATACAGTGAGGGGGGAAGCATTGCATGGTCCGCCTTGCTAGCATTGATAATGATTCTATTTGCTGCAGTAGGGATGCAGTTCCTAGGCATAAATATTTTCAGAGTATTACCACCAGGTACTATAGAGGTAAGTGAGTAGGTACTATGTTTTTTATATTCAAAAATTATGAAAATACTGAAAATACTGAAAAATCTATCTTATATTGCAATTTGTTTTGTTTCTATTCCAGTATCCACGAGTTATGCTCAGGTTGTTTCATTACCTCCATACCCCTTTGAATACGATAAAATACTAATTCGGAGCTTACCAAGTATACTTCTCATCTGCATACTAATAGCAGGAGGATACTTCTTCTATAAAAAAGCAAAAAAGAAAAAATAATTGTAGATTTCATACTAAGATCGCACTGTATCCATCCTAATGGTAGTATGTAATAGAAATATTTTATGAATAGTACAATGTTCGATATTAAAAAGTTTCTCCCACTAGTTATAAGTGTAAGTACATATTTGTTATTTACCTCTATAGCCTTTGGGATAACCATACCTAACACACTTCCTGGCGATTTTCTTAGTAACTTTACGCGACTTACTAATCTAATTCGTCCTGTTGTTGTACTTGTATTCCTAGGTGTTTTCTTTTACGGTGGTTTTACACTTATGACAGCAAGTGATAGTGCAGAAAAATTACAAAAGGGATGGCAAACTCTTGCTTTTGCAGCAGTGGGATTAATCGTAATTTTCCTTGCACCATCAGTTGTAGACCTCATAGGTCAGATATTTGGAGTTGAGCTTATTGAATTTCTATAGAATATGAAAATTGCTTACACAAAAACAGCACTCTATTTAGCCACTATTCTTCTTTCAACTGCATCAATAATGGTGCTCTTAACCAGGGTTCAGGCTCAACAGGAAGACGACCCAATTTATGATCAACGTTGTGTTCGTGAACAAACGCTATCCGACGGGAATACCTGTTACGTAACGGGGTATACCCACGATGTAAATGGGAATAGGGTAAGTAGATACGCGGGAGGAGGATGTAAGAGGGCAGGTAATACCGAGAGTTTTATGGATGGGCTAGAAGAGCATTGTGAAAACTCAGAGTATGACGGAGACTTCCTATTTACACGTGATAGAGTAAATATCGTTCCAACAATCATAGTCCTCAACGAAAAAACAATACCTCCACTATTAAGGATGATTTTGACAGTGGTATTTTCAATTGTAGGAATTACCTTGTTAGTGTTGTCTATTCTGGGATATATCAAATGGATGACTTTGACCAATTCAGGAGATGATGTTGTAGGTGCTCGTAAGATGTTTACGAATGCATTTTATGGTGTCATATTTTGCGCTGGAGCCGTACCATTAACATGGATACTTTTTTATGCATTGGGGTATAGAGGCAATCCGTTTGATATCGAGCCTACACTTAGGATACTTCTAAGACCTGACTGTTCTGCTATTAATAGTTACGGATACTGTAACCAAGGGGAATATACTAATGGCATCTGTATCGATAAAGTAAAGGATGTCTGTGAGAAATATGATGTAAGTTGTGCTGGAAATGTAGTCTTGAATTCTGAAGAATTAATTTACGAATGTCAATTTAACGATGAATAAAAGCGTGAGAAAACTATTTTTGTCGTTCTTTGTTTCTTCTGTGGTCCTATTTTCTATTGTGAACAATGTATTAGCACAGGTGGGAGTTGGCGATGAAGATGGAGGCAGAGATGTTACAATCGAAATTTTTGGCCCAAGTATGTTTACAAATTTACGAACGTATGGAGTGTATAGATTTGCAGGATATATAACCACATATATACTTTTAGTAGTATTTGTACTAACTATTTTGTATATGCTCTTTGCAACAGTAAAGATGATGCAAAGCCAAGGGGATCAAAATATGTTTAGTGATAATCTTAAAAAAATTAGAGAACTCCTTAGAGGACTTGCACTTACCTTTGTATTTTTAATGCTCTACACCGGTGTTGGGCTTGCCTTAGGTTTTGGGAATGTTTTTCAGTGGCCGAATAAATTATCCCAGTGTGGTGATGGAGAGTTCTTATTTAGAGCTGAATATAGAGCAGCTGTTGTAGATGAGAATTTATTTGATGATGAGGTACTTATATACTGTTGTAAAGATCTTGAGCTAACAAATATCGATGATACGAACGGAGAAGGAGCTTTGAACGTATCAACAAACCAAGGAACAAGGGATGGTGCAGTAGTAGGAGACGAAGAGTTAGGAGGGTGGTTGTTTATAGCTGATCCAAATGGAAACAGTAGATCTGTAGTCCCTACAAACGTTTCTAAGGCAGGTAGATGTGAACCGTTTACGATATAAAGACGATTTACTCAAACAAAAAATCCAGATACCGTTGTTAATAAAGTATTTGATTTGACTAAATATTTTACGTATTATGAGATAACTAGTTAGTTTTCATCTATTATTATTTTAAAAATGTTGAAAAATTTCCGATCGGTAGCGCTCCTATCATTTGTTACCACCTTTAGTTTCTTTGGGGTGTTTATGACAAATGCATCAGCACAGTGCGGTGGATTCCTTCCAGAGTTTCTAGAACGATTAATTTGTGGACCAGATCCTGTACAAGTATTAGTAAATAGAATACAAGTAGGGTTTCTTCTAGCTTTTGGTGCAGTAATTCTAATTGCAGTAGGATACGTTATTCTAACAGCGATTAAATACGTTAGAAGTAAAGGAGATTCAGGGGAAATGGAAGAAAGCAATAAAGCTATGCAGTCAATTCTGTATGGAGTTGGTGCGTTATTTGTGGGAGTAATAGGTATTGCAGTTGTGCTTATTTTCTTTGGTGGATTCAATCTATTTCCACAACCTATTTGTATTCAAGCACCAGATAGTTATGGATGTTATGCCTGCGCAGATTCATCAGGAGACTATAGGGATATTTGTAATGTCTGTAATGATGATTTTGATCATACGTTGGGCGGAAGTACCACTTGTGATGAAGAAATAGATCCAGACGACAGTGATGAAGTAGTTGAAAATTTCTTAAATGGGGTGACTCTTTAGTTAATCTTCAAGAATATCGAAGTGAATACATTAAAAAGGAATTTGTATAGACTTTTTGTTGGAGGCGTCGTGATGGCGCCTTTTCTTTTCCTATCTGGAATAGCTCATGGACAATCCCAGAATGATATAAATCCAGCATTTGATGCAAGTTCAGAGAATATGTTCTACGTGAATGTTAATTATGATTGTTCAAATGTTAAAATTCCACCCACA
>JAGQLH010000086.1 GCA_020429465.1 Candidatus Dojkabacteria bacterium
ATTGTTGAACTTCGCCTACAACCGTATTCCCCTGATATTTTTACTGGTAAAATTCTTTTTAATAATCAACTAATAACTGGTCGAGTTACTGAGGAGTCAATTGAATTTGATATTCCTTATGAAGCTCTTACAAAATCTTCGTTCATGGATCTGATTGTTTCGGATAGAGCGGGAAATACCTCTTCTTATAAGGTAGACCAGGATGATGTTCTCAAAGAAGCAGATAGTTTAATAGAAGAGCTTGGCATTCCAAAAAATAAAAATAGACTTGATCAAGTTCTTGGTGTTGCACAGCTTGATTTAGCTTTCAATATCGAGAGTTTGTCGATTAATTCGGTCATTAATCTCTCAATAATTGTATTTTTGATAATCTTGTTATTGGTCGATTTCTCAATTTTATATAAACATAATAATATTCATCCACACAGAGTGGGGCACCATCATCTGAAAATTGGAGCATTCATAGTGGTTGCTATGTTTATTCTTGCTGCTTCAGGTGTTGGTTCAGTACTTGATGGGATTCAAATATAATAGTGTTATGAAATTAGGACGGTATCTTGTAAAAAATATACGGGCAATTATCTTCAGTGGCTTACTCACCAGTGGACTTGCTATTTTGATCTTTATACGAACGTTTACATTTGTAAGTCATTTTTGGATTGGTGCTTCTATCTTGTACCTTGTTTTTGTGATCGAAGTACTAGTTGTCCAATTTTGGGCCCAACGAAAACTGATGCAGCTCAATATTCCTGTTGTTGATAGGTATAGTTTAATTACACAGATAATTATGCATGGCGCATTGCCATCGCTTAGCTACTGGGGAATTATTGGATTCATTGCGTTTGATCCTAATCCTGGCATATGGATTTGGTTTTTGATAGGTATATTTCTTCTATTTACTACGCTATTTACGAATATGCGTGCATACTATGAAGATAAATTTAAACTTGAACAAAGAACTCACTATATATATGATTTACTCAAATTAGTAATATTTGGATTATTATCATTTGATGTCATTGGATTTGGACTGCGTTTAGAGCTTAACCCACTGATAATCTCTTTCTTTATAATGCTAATTGCTACCTTCTTATTATTATTGACATTACGAAGATACCATAACTTATTCGATCACTCTATTTTCTATGTGATTGTGAATACTGTAATGCTTGGAGGAGCAACATTCGTGTTGTTATTATTTGAAGTATTCTCACTGTTCGAAGTATCACTTGTTGTATTTCTTCTTTATTATATTTCAGCAGGAGTTCTTCATCATAAACTAATGAGAGATCTGACAGTTGAGTTAGTGTTTGAATACCTTATGGTTGCAGCTCTTGCAATTGGAATGTTTTGGGCAGTGTAATTAATAGTTGAACCTACATGACCACACCTACCCATATAATTACAGGATTAGTAATAGGAAAAGCCCTCTATGAGATATCTGTAGATCCGGTAGGGATAACCCTTACTACAGCGATGCTTATCGGAGTACTTGCAAGTAATCTTCCAGATATAAATATGCTATGGCATAGACAGATTGCAACACATCATAAGGATTTGACACATTATCCAAGTATGGTCTTAGTCTTTATTCTTGCAATTTATATATCCATCTTTCTTTTTAAGTGGCCACTTATTGTTGCGCATATAATTGCAGTTGGACTTGGTATCCATATTTTTCTTGATCTTTTTGGTAGTACTATTGGGGTTCATCTCCTCTGGCCAATTTCTAACAAAGAATTTTCATTTACTAAACTCGATAAAGAAACCAAAATTGATAGTTTATGGAAGCGGATCATGATAGGTAAAAATGTTTACCCACTTGAAGCAGTTATCTGGGTTGGGTGTTTAGTATACCTATTGGCTTAGCAAAATGAATGTTGATTTACAAAAAATTACTGATAATCCAATAGATTATACAGTTACTATCCCACTAAAAGGAGAATATAAGCTTATTTGGAGACCGCTAGAGCACAACGATATAAAGAAGCTTACTAAATTTCTTTCAAGGCTTTCGGATGAGACAAGGAATATGTATATTCTCGATAGCTATGATGAGCAAATGGCAAAAGAACTTTGTGATGCAATCGCTAAATATGACAAATTACGCTTTGTTGTTGAAGAAAGTGAAAATAGGGATATCATTGGTTTATTTGATTTTAGTTTCGATATTCCCTCTTCGGATAGAGCACGGTTTAGTAAATACAAATTTTCAATAGATCTAGAAAAAGATTGTAGGGTTGGCTTTTGTGTTTCAGATGAATTTCAAGGAATGGGAATTGGGCAGGCTTCATTTTCGTGTATAACGTCAATAGCGGAGAAGTTAGGCAAACAAAGATTGATATTATTAGGTGGTGTCTTTAAGGAAAATACAAAATCTACTGGGTTCTATACGAAACTTGGTTTCAAAAAGATTGGTACCTTTCTAAGTCCTGATGAAAGAATGAGCTACGATATGATATACACGATTGGGTAAGAAGTTTGTGATATGTAATATAATAAGGTATAATTTACTATAAGTTTTTATTTAACACTTATGGAAGTTCTACAAACACCAGAAACTTGTATGTATGGTGCGTTTGCTGTGAAAACGAAGGATGGTTATGTATATGATTTTGAGCATCCTGGTATTGATGGAAAATTTAGAAGTGTAATGGTAAGTCCTCCAGGTTTAATGGGATCTTTTGCATCTCTTGAAAGACCAATGACAGGACAAGAGGTAGAAAATTTCTTTACTGAGAAAGAGCTAGTTTAAATAGTATAGTTATTTAAGTCTAAAGCCTGCTGAAAATCAGTAGGCTTTTTTATTATTTACCTATCCATCTTGAATTTGAAATCAGTATAATTTATTTCTATAAAAAGCAATTAACCATGAACCCCAGAACAACAACAATTGAAGAGAAAATTCTCGTAGGTATGCATGTTCGTATGTCAGTAGCGGATGCTAAACTGCATGAGCTATGGCCAAAGTTTATGCCACGCAGAAATGAAGCGAAAAATAGAATTGAAAAGAGTAATTTTTACTCGGTACAAATCCATGATGGACTTTTTAACCCCCAGGCGTATACCCCAAAAACAGAATTTGAACGGTGGGCGGCTGTAGCAGTCGCAGATAAGTCATCACTTCCCGAGGGGATGGAGTTCCTGATTATTCCTGCTGGGAAATATGCAATCTTTGAATATAAGGGTCTTCCTCAAAACTTTGCTCCATTTTGGGAAAAGATTTATTTAGAATGGTTACCTACTTCTGACTATCTTTTAGATGAACGACCATATTTTGAGCTTTTAGAGGATGGATATAATCCAAACGATCCTGAAGCAGAAGAAGAAATTTGGGTACCTATCACTGCAAAGTCTTAATTTCCACGGTATAATACAAGTAAGTAGTTTATTACATTAAAATATAAAGGTTATGCGCCTATTTGTAGCGATTTATCCAGATGATCAAACAAAAGCGTACATTCGCGATTGTAAGCAATTCTTAGCAAAAAATAAGAGGAATTTCCGGTTCACACCCATGGATCAGGTTCATATCACCATAAAATTTTTAGGTGCAGATGTAAATGTCGATACCTTTGAGGAGTATTCCAAAGATTTCCAAAATAGAGTTGCAGGGTATAAAACATTTGAATACCAAATAAAACAACCACGTCTAGGGTTTAAGGCTCAAACAAAACCTCATATACTTCACCTTCCTGTTCAACCTAATGAGAGTCTCGATGAGTTAACTGATCTAGCAACGGAATCAGCTAAACTATTCAGTGCTGCTCAAATAGTAAGAACGCGTGAACGAAAGAAACTCATTCATCATATTACTATGGCACGTGTGAAATCTGGTTTAAGTAAGGCATTTACCCGAGATTTTAAGGAAAAGCTACTGAATCTTCCTCATCCTGAATTTGCTTCTCGTGCAGAAGGAATATCACTTATTGAGAGTACGTTATCACCAACAGGACCTACATACCGGGAATTAATTAAGGTACCATTTGTCTAGGTAGACAAAATTAACTATAGGGTGCTATACTGAGGTAGTAAATTTTAATATTTAACTACTATGTGGGAAAAATTAGGTATTGTACTCATGGTACTACTTGTAGTGGCACTCATTGGAGTGTTTGCTTTGTATATGTATCTTTTTAGTCCACAAAATACAACATTTACAATTGATGATTTAGCTCGAGAAGGAGCCGTGCTCGGGGTTTCTCAGCAAGATGTTAACCTTGAAATACCAGAGGATATTACATATATTTCGGATGATTTGCTCGATGATGAAACTGAAGAACGAGTAGCAAATTCTTCAAATCCTCGAAGTGATTATGGGCTTACAATTAGTAGATTTGGAATTGAAAATGTGGTGAGTCATACAAACGATATAGAAGAATTAAAAGAATTTGGTTGGCTAGTTTTGCCATGGACATACAGAAATCAAGATTCATGGTTTAGGTGGCCATGGGCAGAGAGAGCTCCAAAGACAGAAGCTATCGTAGTTTGTTATAGAAGATTTTTTGGACCAACTCATCACGCAAGTTGCTATAACTTAGATAAATTAGAAGTAGGAGATAGAATCCAGTTTGACGAAGGAGTGTATGAGGTTGCCAACATAGTTGTTCGACAACGAGGACAGGAAACACTATTTGATGTTGGGGGAGACGTTGAACGGTTGAAAATAATTACTAATAGCGGCCCAAATAAGGAAACTGACCTCAATTCGCACTATCTTGTCATAGTTGCAAATAAGATGGTTGAATCTGCGTAATTGAAGTTTCTCTCATTGTAAAATAAAAATGGACCATTTTCGTTTGAGAAAATGGTCCATTTTTTGTGTCTGTTTTCGATTCAGAAAATGAATGTAGGTATGTTATTATAGAACCTGAATTACTCATTATCATTCAAATTCAATGTTTGCTAAATTTAAATCCTTGTTTGACCCTTCAAAGAAGAATATTAAAGAAGTACAGAGTACTGTTGATGAGGTTAAAACACTCCGAGATACTTATAAAGATAAATCTCTTGAAGAATTACAAACGATAATTAAAGAAATTAGAGAAGAATTACACCCCCTCATAGAGGCTATCCCAGAAAAGTATAAATCTTCAATAAAAGCTCCAAAACGTAATAAAGATTACGTGGCAAAAGAGCAAGCCGTTCAAGATACATTGCTCAAAAATTTACCAAAAGTATATGCAGCAACAGGAGAGGTATTACGAAGAAGAGTTGGATATGTACATTATGATGTTCAGCTTGTTGCCTCAACTATTCTTGCTCAAGGGTATAAATTAACTGAGCTTAA
>JAGQLH010000087.1 GCA_020429465.1 Candidatus Dojkabacteria bacterium
GAAGTTGCATCTTCTGAAGATGAGACGTTTTATTCTTTATATTCATTTCCGTATCCCTCAGGCGCTGGTCTGCATGTGGGGCATGCAGAGGGAATGGTAGCAAATGACATTGCTGCTCGTTTTTATCGGATGCAGGGTAGGAAAGTAATGTTGCCAATGGGGTGGGATTCATTTGGGCTCCCCGCTGAAAATTATGCTATTAAAACTGGTGTTCATCCTAAAGATAGTACTGAAGAAGCGGTTAAAACTTTTATTGAGCAGATTGATAAACTAGGGATAATGGTTGATTGGGAGAAGGAAGTTGGGGCACATAGACCAGATTACTATAAATGGACTCAGTGGTTTTTTACTCAACTATATTCTCATGGTTTAGCATATAAAGCTAAAGCTCCTGTTAATTGGTGTCCAAAAGATCAAACGGTACTTGCAAATGAACAAGTCGTTGATGGTAAATGCGAACGGTGTGATAGTGAGGTTGAGCACAAAGCAATGGATCAGTGGTTTTTTAAGATTACGGACTATGCTGACAGATTAGTTCAGGATCTGGATGGCGTTGATTGGCCAGAGCCAACTAAACTACAACAGAGGAATTGGATTGGCAAGTCGGAAGGTGCACGTATTACTTTCGATGTTTTGGGTGTAAATGGGACAGACCCATACCCACTCGAAGTCTTTACAACAGCTCATGACACAATTTACGGAGCTATGTTTATGGTTATTGCTCCAGAACACGAGCTTATTCAGGATAAAAAAGCTGAAATAAATAATTATGATGAGATTGAAGCATATAAGATAGCGGCTTCAAAGAAGACGGACCTTGAACGTACCGATTTAAATAAAAATAAGACGGGGGTAAAGGTTGAAGGGGTATATGCAATTAATCCGGTAAATAAAAAACAAATTCCTATTTATGTTGCTGATTACGTACTTGTAGATTATGGAACAGGAGCTATTATGGCTGTTCCTGGGCATGACGAAAGGGATTATGAATTTGCACAAAAGTATAGTATCCCAGTTGAATATGTTGCGAAACCTGTTGGTGGTAAAGATGAGGAAACTTTTATTAGTTATACTCAAGATATTAAGTATAGTCAGGATCAATTTGAAATAGTTAATTCTGATAAGTTTAATGGACTAACATTTAAAGAAGCGCGGCCAAAAATCTTGGAAATGATGAAACAAGAAGGATATGCCAAATCCGAAAAGACTTATCGCCTTCGTGATTGGCTTATTTCTCGTCAGCGATACTGGGGGGCTCCGATTCCTATGATTTGGAAAAAACGAAAACCTGCTGATAAAGTTCTCCTCATTCATGGAATTGGTTCGTCTGGAGGGAGTAATTGGTTTCCTTGGTTAACAGAAGAATTATCTACTGACTACGAAGGGGTTATGCAGGATGCAGAGATCATCTCGCCAGATTTCCCTAATACTGAACTACCTGTGCTAGCTGAGTGGTTGGCAATGATTGAGGGACAGGAATTGACAGAAGATAGTTCAATAGTTGCTCATAGCCTAGGATGTTTTGCGGCACTTAAGTACGCAGAGAAAAATAAAGTTAAGCAGCTTGTTCTGGTCGCTCCTACTAATACTGCGGATAGTAAATACTGGGAAAAAATAAAACATGAATATAAGGATTTTCCAGTAGACCACTTACTCAGTGCTTTTTATTGTGAAGAATTAGATGTTGAGGCGATTGCTAACAATGCTGATGAAATTGTCCTAATTTTCAGTACTGATGATCCATATGTTTCTGGTTCAACTCTGAGCCAATATGAAGAACAGTTTGGAGAATTTAAGAATGTTGAATTCAAATATTTATTTAATAGGCATCATATGGGGAGTGAGATTGAATGCGTTGAATTGCCGGAAATTCTTCCATATTTCAGTGATAAACAATTTAGGGTAATTCCGACTAATGATCTTCCACTTGTATTGCCAATGGATGTCGATTTTATTCCCAAGGGATATTCACCGCTTTCAAGATCGGAGGAGTATACAGAAAAGGTCCGAAAAACTTATGGAGAAGAGTGGACTCCTGAATTTGACACTATGGATACGTTTGTATGTTCAAGTTGGTATTTTTTCCGATTTACTGATCCAAATAATAACGAGAAATTTGCAGATTCGAAAGAGCTCAATAAATGGCTTCCAGCTGATCTGTATATGATAGGTGCTGAACATATCGTATTGCATCTCATGTATGCAAGATTCTTTACGAAATTTTTATATGATAGTGGGATTATTGATTTTAATGAGCCTTTCAAAAAGATGCGACATATGGGGATTATTGCGGGTCCAGATGGTCGAAAAATGAGTAAGCGCTGGGGGAATGTTATTAATCCAAATGATGTTGTGGAACAATATGGTGCAGATACCCTACGGATGTACGAAATGTTTATGGGGCCTTTGGATCAAGGTAAAGCATGGAATGATAATTCGGTACAGGGGGTTCGTAGATTTCTAGATCGGGTATTTAATTTTGCAATTACAATTTCCGAACATGCAGCTAAAGATGAGGTAGAGTCAGAAGTAGAAATTAACAAGCTTATTAAAAAAATTACAGAAGATACTCCTGAACTTAAATTCAATACGGCAGTGGCAAAGTTCATGGAGTATATGAATTTTGCTGAAAAGTACGGAGTGAGAAAACAGGATTTTAAGGTATTTACAAAATTATTGGCGCCATATGCTCCGTATATCTGTGAATATATTTGGAGAGAATTATTCGGTCATCAAAATTCCGTTCACCTTGAAAATTGGCCGAATTATGATGAGGAACTATTGCAAAAACAGACTATCAATTTAGCGGTTCAAGTTATGGGAAAGAGTAGGGGGGTAGTGGAAATTGAACCTGATTCAGATGAAGAAAGTGTTATAAACGTGGCAATGCAAGATGAAAAGATTGCACGATATCTGGAGAATGGGTATAAAAAGGTGATCTATGTACCTGGTAGAATAATTAATTTTATAGTGTAGTGAGAATGCAAGAAATATTTTTTCTTTTCTTGCGTGTGTTCGTTTAACCGGATAATATATACTAATGAATTAATTAAAGTCATAGACGGTTAATTGAAATACTTACTTTACATTCGCTATAAATGGAATTAGATGAGTCAAAGAAATTTCTGTTATATACGTTAGGAACTGGATTCCTATTAATTTTGCTTGCATGTATATTGCAGCTTTGTCTTGTACCTGGGAGTGATTGTAGCATTCCATTCTTTACCAATCCTGATCCAAAAACATATATATATGCAGAGCCTCCTGAGTATAATCTTTCTCCAGGTTCTGATTACCAAGCTGTATTGTATACTTCCGAAGGTAATATAACACTTGATTTGTTTGAGCAGAATGCTCCTCAGACTGTCAATAATTTTGTGTTTCTTGCTACTGAAGGGTATTACGATGGTGTAAAGGTTCATCTGCTTATTAATGATTTTGCTTTTCAGACTGGAAGTAGGAATTCTTTAGATTCAGATTATTCGGATGATGGCGAAGGTGGTCCTGGGTATACAGTTCCAGATGAAGTTAATTGGGATTCTCTTGATATCCCTCAGCGACAAAGAGTTGACTTGGAGGCTTTGGGGTATATTAGTGCTCCTAATCTACAATCGAGACCGATTAAGGAATATTCTTTGATGATGGCTAATTCGGGGGAAGGTGGCACTGGGGGGAGTCAGTTTATTATTATTACCGCTGATAGTAATGATACTCGACTTATTCCGCTGCGAGGTAAACATACGGTCTTTGGGGAAGTAATTGATGGATTCAGTGTTGTAGATAGTATAAATATGGCTGAAGTAGAGTTTGATGATACAAGTGAAGATTCTCCATATCCAAAAGATGAAATAGTTATAGAGTTTGTTGATATATTAGAGGTTACTTCAAATGGTGTGCTTGTAAATGGGGATACAAGCGAACGTACTACAAGAAATCAAAATCTCACTTCCCGTTAATCCTGCCGAAAAAATACCGAATCAACCTACTTTTTGTAGTTTGGTACATTGTAGATCATGATTGATGCTTCTAAAATTCGGTATGAATAATCTAAATCCCGAACCCAATAATACACAAAAAATTATTTTATTTATTTGTGTAAGTATATTTTTATATTCATTGATTGCTGTGATTTCTAGTGCGAAAAAATCACATCAACCATTAGTAACAGCTGCATCAAATTCTGCAAATGAATCAATTATCTTATCTGCATATATATCGGGTGCTATTGAAAATCCTGGTGTCTATGAAATCACTCAATATTCCCGGGTAATTGATATGGTAAGGGCTTCAGGTGGTTTTTCCGAAGAAGCTGACTTTGGTGCAATTCATAAAACATTAAATCTATCCAAACGTGTATTTAATGAGGATCATATTTTCATTCCTTTTGAAGAGGTTGTAAAAGTTGAGGCGGTTGGGTCATCAAATGCTGTAAATAATTTGATAAATATAAATACAGCAACAAAATCAGAATTAACCACGTTGGTAGGAATTGGGCCAGCTACGGCAGAAAAAATTATTTCAGGCCGTCCTTATGAATCAAATGAAGATATCTTGAATGTGAGTGGGATTGGTCAGACTACCTATGAAAATATAAAAGGATCAATAACAACGCATTGATCCTCTTATAGTTGCAGTCAATAGTTTGTGTAGATTTAAGGCATTGTTCCCAATCCAAATCCGATTCCTAGTAGTGCTGATGCTGCCAATCCGAAGAAAATTAGGGAAACCCTTGTTACACTTGAATGTGGTGCATAGTTAACTATTGCTGACGTGTCTTTTTTCTTAGCCATAGATAAATAAATAAAAAGTAATTGTGCTCTAGTATAGTCTTTTTATATGCGTTTGAAAAGTATGCTATTTTCCTTTATGCGATCGAGGAGCGCATATCTCTGGTATGTCCTATCCTCAAACAAAATATTGTTGCTTTGTTTGGTTCTAGTGTTTGGAATTATTTTGCCTCACTATGTTGTGGCCCGGTATATTTCCATTGGTATGTTCACGTTTGTAGTAGTACTGGGATTAGCTGGAGCCCTTCGTGCAAAAGTAATTTTGCTTTGTGTGGTATTTACACTCGGGGTGTTTCGAACGACTATGCATCTTAGAGAGTATGAGCTCTCGGCAAGTCAATATGGTGAAACAGTTGATATTGTTGCAAAGATAAAAACTGATCCTTATATAACAAGCGGTGGAAAGCAATCTTTTGAAGTGGATAGCGAATATGGGGGTATTATTTTAAGAATGGAGCGATATCCCCGCTACG
>JAGQLH010000088.1 GCA_020429465.1 Candidatus Dojkabacteria bacterium
ACCTTTGAAACGTTGAATATGTTTTATTTCTTTTTCCTCTTTGTTAAATTTTTTAACATATGTTTCTTTTTCTTCATCATCTATTACGTAAAAACTTCCACCACTACGTTCAAGTTCAATCTTGTAAAGTGGCGGCTGTGCTACGTATAAGAACCCCTTATCAATCAACTGTCTGAAGTGCCGAAAGAAGAATGTGAGTACAAGAGTTGTGATATGTTCCCCGTCAACGTCAGCGTCATTCATCAGGATGATTTTGTGGTAGCGAAGTTTGTCTTCATTGAATGTTTCTCCAATTCCTGCTCCAAGAGCAACTACAATGTCTTTTAGACGTTCATTTCCAAGAACTCTATCTATGCGATATTTTTCACTGTTAATAGGTTTACCTGACAATGGAAGTATCGCTTGGGTATGTCTGTCTCTCCCCTGTTTTGCTGACCCACCAGCAGAGTCTCCCTCTACAATATAAAGTTCAGAGTCTTCTGGTTTTCTAGAAGAGCAATCTGCTAGTTTTCCTGGGAGCGTTCCTCCTTCAAGAGCTCCTTTCCTTACAACGGCTTCCCGAGCAGCTTTTGCAGCTTTTCGAGCTTTGAAACTAAGGATTGCACGAGTAAGAATACTTTTGGCATCTTGAGGATTTTCCTGAAGGAATGTGGCAAGACCTTTATCCATAACCTTTCTTACAGCTCCAACAACTTCAGGATTGTTTAGTTTGATCTTGGTTTGTCCTTCAAATTGAGGATCAGATATTTTTACTGAAACAACAGCGGTAAGACCAAAGAGGTATCTTCTCCGGATAGTTTGATCTGCTTATCCTTTTCACTGCTATTTGCGTCTATATACTCGTTTAATGTTTTAGTAAGAGATGTTCGGAACCCAGATATATGTGTACCTCCTTCAGGGTTATGGACATTATTGGCAAATGCAAGTACTTTTTCTTGGATATCATCTGTGTACTGTAAAGCTACCTCAACATCGACGTCATCGATTTGGTCTTTTATATAAAAAATATTCTTGTGAACTGATTTGTGGTTTTTGTTAATCTGTCTAATATACGCCTTGACTCCATTCTCGAAATGGAAAGAATAATACCTTGGGATATCTTTATTTGCTTCTAATCGTTTATCTTCGTCACGTTCATCGTTGATTTTAATACTTACCCCAGCGGTCAAGTAAGCTTGCCTACGAAGTCTCGTATGGATTGTTTTGATATTAAACTGATCTGTATCAAAAATTGACATATCAGCTTTGAAAGTTATTCTAGTTCCTGTCTTTGTCGTGGTGCCATTTTCTTTTACATCGTAAAGTTTTCTCCCTTCTTTATATTCTTGGATGTATACTATGCCATCTCTATGAATTTCAGCCGTAGCAGATTCACTTAGTGCATTTACAACGGATGCTCCTACACCATGAAGACCAGAAGATACTTTGTAAGTTTCGCTATCGAATTTTCCTCCTGCATGAAGCGTTGTCATAACGGTTTCTAAAGCACTTTTTCCTGTTTTTGAATGAATATCTACTGGTATACCACGACCATCATCTTCCACGGTAACTGAGCCATCTTTATTTAGAGTGACTGTTACAGTACTTGCAAATCCAGCAAGAGCTTCGTCAATTGAGTTATCAACTATCTCCCAGATCATATGGTGGAGACCGGTTGTACTTGAATCTCCAATATACATAGCTGGACGTTTTCGAACAGCTTCCAATCCTTCGAGGATAGTTATGTTTTCTGCAGAGTAAGAAGTTTTAGACATATTATATGTATCTCTTATGTAAAACTAAAGGTTCAAAAAGTTCTAAGTGGGGTTGTTACCCGACTATGATAGCATAAAAAGAAATCCTTTCGACCTGAGGAGTGTATTTTTCGGTATCTAGGGGATTAAATTTTGAGCAAGATTATCAAAAATTAGTTTAAAATTTCCGTTTGATCGTAACTTAATATATGTATCGTTTATAAGGGTCAAGTTGTTTTTTATTGTGGTGATTGAGCTTTTAGATATTCTGATTTGTTGCGCTAATGAAGTGAGCAAATTTTCTGCAGTTTCTATTCGTTCATGTGGTGTACCGATTTTGTGAAGTTTATCGATTGAGTTGTACCGTTCGATAACTGAGCCTAGTAAAAAACTTTTTGCGAGGTCACTTACATCAATATTATTCGGCTCCTTATCTTCTAGTTTTTCTAAAATACAACGAGAAAAAATAGTTTCAATTAAATTTGGCTCCTTTGTCTCTGTGAGAAGAATTTGTACAAATTCGGGAGGTTCTTCAACTAGTTTTAATAGTGCATTTTGAGCTTGAATTGTAAGTTTATTGCATGATTTGATAACTACAAGCTTGTTTTTGCTCTGATATGGTTTGGTAAATGAAAAATTGATAATATTTCTAATGGCATCAATACCTATTGAATTCTTCTGCTCCTCTGTATGAATGATAATGTCAGGGTGAGTTTGCGGGTCATGAATAAGGTCTCCGATTAAGGATTGTATATATCCTTGAAGAGTGGTGTCGATGGAATCTTGGGATCCAATTATTATGCGTGTTTGATGAAACATTATTAACTATATTTATATTTGCCTATTACGAAAAATCTTAAATATGAGTATACTATAACAAGGTGATTACTAACTATGTTGCGTTTGTATTTAATTAATTATACTATTGTAACAGGTTATCCCTTTTCTTTGATTAATAAAAATAAACTGCCCAATGGATGTGAATTCTTCACAACAACAGCAAAATCTAGATGCTCACGTTCTTAATGAAAACCTTCCCCTTAACCAAATAGGAAAGGACGCTGTCCCTACTAGTAATCAGAATGGTGTTCCACAACAACCAAGCTTGGGTCAACTCCGTGGAACAGGTTCTCAAGGGGTTCTTGCAGCACTATTCCAAAGCGGTAAATTAGATCAAGAATCAATTAATCAAGCTAAAGTCATTGCAGTTAATCAGAATAAAAGTATTGAGTCAGTGCTTTTGGAACAGAATAAGGTTACAGAAGAAGATTTATACCAGTCTAAAGCTCAAGTTGAGGGGTATAAGTTTGTCGAACTTACTAATATTGAAATTCCAATTGATGTTCTTAACAAAGTAAGTAAAGATGTTGCACAGAAACATATGGCAATTCCTTTTCAAGAAGAAGATGGAAAGGTTAGAGTTGCACTTGCTGATCCTGGCGATTTACAAAAGGTAAAATTCCTACAGATAGTTATTGGGAAACCATTAGAACTGTTTGTAGCCTCACCATCACAAATTCAACAGGTAATAGATAAACAGTACGGGGGAAGGATAAGTGCAGAAGTTGACGAAGCACTGGAGGAGTATGGAGATATCCTTGAAGTGGGTAATACCAAGTCAAATAAGCTAGATTCAGAAGATGTATCAGTTGAAAATTTAGATTCGGCACCTGTTTCTAGAATTGCAAATATGATTTTGGAATATGCTGTAAAATACAAGGCTTCTGATGTTCATATTGAGCCTCGTGAGAATAAAGTAGTTGTTCGTTTTAGGATTAGTGGTGTATTGGTGGAAAAATTAACCTTACCAAAGAAACTTGCTGCTCCTGTCGCTTCTCGTATTAAAATTCTTTCTAGTTTGAAAATTGATGAACACCGGTTACCTCAAGATGGCAGGTTCCAAATTAAATTCGGGAAGGTAATATTCGATTTACGTGTATCCATTATGCCTTCAGTGTATGGGGAAAAAATTGTTATGCGTCTTCTTGAAACAGGGGGAGGTCATCTGAGTCTTGAAGGAACTGGTTTGCGAGGTTTTGCGCTCAAGAGCTTTCAAGAGGCATTACATAAAACAGAAGGTATCATTTTAGTAACAGGACCAACTGGTAGTGGTAAAACACATACACTTGCTAGTTCACTAAAGATCCTTAATCAGCCCTCGGTAAATATTCTCACACTTGAAGATCCGGTTGAGATTCGAATCGATGGTGTTACCCAGGTGCAAGTAAAACCAGATATTGGTCTTACATTTGCTTCAGGTTTACGAGCATTTCTACGTCAGGATCCAGATGTGATTATGGTGGGAGAAATTCGTGATAAAGAGACTGCTGCTCTTGCGGTTCAAGCGGCTTTAACTGGACATTTAGTTTTGGCAACATTGCATACTAATAGTGCTGCTGGAGCAATTCCACGTCTTTTGGATATGGAAGTGGAATCTTTTCTGCTCTCCTCTACTATTAACGTAATATTAGCTCAAAGACTTGCACGAAAAGTATGTCCCGATTGTATTGCTCCGTACAATGCATCACCTGACGAATTGAAGCGTTTGCATGAGGTGTTAGATGGTCTCAAGGGATTTGATATAACTAATTATCCAGTTAGAAAAGATGAACAAGGTAATCCTGTACAAAATAATACCCCAGGAACGAAAGAAGTAACTTTATACAAAGGTCAGGGATGCTCTAAATGTAATGGAAGTGGTTATGTGGGACGAATTGGTATATTTGAGGTACTTCCTGTAAGTGAGAAGATTGGACAGCTTATTATGGAGCATCGATCAGCATTCGATATAGAGGCCCAAGGAAGGCAGGATGGAATGATTATGATGATTCAGGATGGATTTTTGAAAGCTTTGGAAGGGTTAACAACTATTGCCGAAGTATTACGTGTCGTTAATTAGTAATTAAGTAAAATTGTTATAGTTAAGTTCTTGTAACCTCTACACTATCTGTGTAATATGAGGAGACTTCTAATCATAGATTATTAAAATTAAACTGCCCATGCCATTTATTGATTTGAATAACGGTAATTCTTCAGCTCAGGACGACTCAAGTTTAACGGGTCAAGATCAGGCTGCAGGAAATTCTTTACCCCCACTTGAGGGGTCTCAAGACAGTTCCGTAGAGCCAATTCAAAATATTACTGCTGAACAAAGTGCTCTGGGATCGAATGCTCAATCTGCCCTTAAATCCCCACTTGTTCAACCCCCTAGCAAACAAGGTGATGGTTTGCCACCACTCAAGGATGTTCTCATGAACCAGTCTAGTGATGATGATTCTCAACCCCAACAAAGTGTTAATAATAATTTGGATACTTCATCTGTAAATCAACAGACAGCTATCGAAACAAATGGGCCAGATTTTCAGACTGCAGCTTCGCAAAATCCAGCTCCACAAGTAAGTAACCAGG
>JAGQLH010000089.1 GCA_020429465.1 Candidatus Dojkabacteria bacterium
TTATTTCAAGATGTTGATACGCAACTCCCAGCAGGTCATGGTGTCTCAATTGAAGTTTCTGTTGATTTTTCATATGTAGGTACAGATGGACAAACTCGTTATTCTTCAGCTCGTGGGGTTTTTGATCCAAATGGAGTATTTCCAGGTGCAATCTCAAATAATCTCATGACTATAACATCTATGGGACCTGCCCAAAATAGGTTTAACTTCAGAATATCAGATGTACGCTCACGATTAATCGATCCCGCATATTACACAACAAATTTCGTTACAGGCTCGGTAGAGGTTCATGGAGTTCGTTTTAAACTTGTATCTGATTCAATTCAATCAGTATTTATGGATGTGGTAGTAATGAGTGGTGGGTATCAGGATATCGTACAAAGTAGAAAATTTGAAGGTACTGCCTATATCTTAAATGAAAATGGAGAAATTTTTGGTGCACAACCGTTTATTCAAGGTAGTGTTCCAGCATTCAAATCACCACCAGTATTTGACTATATCTTACGAAGCGGAACAACAATTGATTAATATTTAGTTTAAGACTACTTACGTGAAAAAGATAAATCTGCCTAAATCTCTTCGAAAAGCATATTCTTTAATGGAAGTACTGGTAACACTTCTAGTTGTAAACATTCTTATACTTATGCTTTCTAATATCCTTGTTATTACCTTACGAATATCCCTTGAGATAAACGAACGCTCTGCTGCTCGTGAGGAAATGAGTGATACACTAAATAGGATGAAAAGAGATATAAGAAATGCAAGGATCATTAGTGAAGACTGCCTAGGATTAAGTGGGGGAGGGACATGTTCTGTTGAAAAAAGTGGTGAATCAGTTATTTGGGATACTATTACTGCTGATGGAGTTACACAAATCAGAAGACGTTCCGATACTGGTAGTGGATATCAAACTAATTTCATCACAGGGGATAAACTAAACTATACAACACTCTTATTCCAAGATACTGGTGGCGGTGCATTTACAGGGCCTTCTGGAGCATCAAAAGCAAGTATACTTATTACGATGACAGCTGACCATACACAAGAAAATATTGAGATAACAAACCTATACAGGCAAGTTGTAATTTCAACGAGAAATTACAGTTATTAAATTCTTCGATAGGTATCTATACGTTCACGTATTTTTTCACCCTCAATTGTATAGACTACTATCGAAGTAATCCGAAGGTTATTTGGAGAAAGATCACTAATATAATCGTTTTGGGTAGTGGTCAAAATCACTTGATGACATATTTCTAATCCTTCTCCCAAATTAGCATAATAATTACTTCCTGTGTCACAGCTATCAGATGTTAATTCAAGATTTCCAACAACACATGTTTGCTTAACAAGACTTGATATAAAATCACCACCTGTTGTTCCATTTGAGCTACTACTATAACATTGAATAGAGTCAGTACTATCTTCTAACCCCACTAGATCAATTGGAGAACCTGCAGCATCAAGTTGAATTTGATTTAATTCAAGTGCTTGAAGCATAACACCCACTGATCTATCTCGAATTTCATTTTCTTTAGTAGCTTTCAATCCTCGAGATACTGTTCTAATAGCCAGTATCATTGATGTTGAAATAAGAACTAATGCAATGAGCACTTCAATAAGACCGACACCTCGTTTTAATAATCGTTTTTTATTGTCGTTCAAAGGTATTATCATTTCTATTAAAATTAAAAGTTATGTCCTGATTTGTTCTAAGTGCATGACTAATCTCAACCGTACAATTAGGAAATGGATTACTATCAATATCAGTAATTAAAGAAATTGCATTCAATCTCCCAGATACATCTTTTGTAACTAATTGAATATCACCAGTAAGATTTTCAATTAGGACTCCATAACATGTAACCGAACCATTTAGAGTGGCAGAAATTTCTATATCATCAACAAAATTTAAAAGAACAGGTTCAGGATTAGAGCAATCATAACTAACAGGAGAGGCCTCTTTACAACTGTAGAGTTGTACAACTGGATCAAGGTTTTCATCAACTATGAGTAAGAATCCACTTGTTTGACTTGCAAATATATCTGTTATGCTATCAGGTGCAACCTGTTCAGTCCTACTTACTACATTGTTTCTAGCTTTATTTATTGTTTCACGTACAACCCCTTCAAATTGTTGTGCAGAGGAGCTTAATTCGGTACCTATTCTAAAGGATCGAACCGCTGTTAAACCTAAAGATGCAATAACTGCAAATATTGCAATAACAATAAGAAGTTCTAAAGAACTAAAAGCATTTTTTTTATTTTTAGTTGAAGGTGAAACTTGCTGCATACTATTATTTTATAGAACTGGAAATAACCACATAAATATCTTACCTTCTAACATGGTACTAATTACTACCCCTAAAGCAATAAACGGAACAAATTGAATTAAATTATTTTTTAATTGTTCTGATTTTAAAGCTATTTTAAGTATACCAACTGCAGCACCAAAAAACACTGATATGAAAAATACTTCTACAAGTCCTTTAATTCCGAGTAGAAATCCAACTAATCCAAATATCCAAACATCCCCCCAACCGAGTCCCTTTCCTTTAGACGCTAAAATTACCAAGGCAATTGCTCCCATACCAATAAACCCAGCTCCTAGCTGATATATAAATTCAGTAAATGCAATCTTTGAGAAAATATACCCCCCTAATAAGTATAAAAGGACAGAAACAGAAATAATAATTACTGTATTAAGTGGTATCTCCCAATACAGATAATCATAATAGGCAAAATATATAAATATATAGGCAATACCAATTTTAAAGAAAATAATTAATAAAGGGGTTAATGGATTACTAAACCATTTTAGAAAAAAGAGTACTGTTATTATCCCTGTTAGTAATTCAACGATAAAGAAAGAGGCTGGAATTTTGTACTTACATTTTGTACATTTCCCTTTCTGAACAAGATACGAAAATACAGGAATGAGCTCCCAATTAGAGAGCTGTTTCATACATGAATCACAGTGGGATCGGCTAAGAAACACTTGTTTAAGATTTGTTTCACGCCTTTTTGGATCGAGTCGTGATGCCAAAGCACATAAGAAACTTCCAATGGAAGCCCCAAATACAAAAAGTAACATTACCAGGATGAAAACCATATGGCTAGGAATAGACATAGTCAATTGTTACCTATATATTATTTCCAATAGTATATATCGGCAGATATATACCAACAGCAAGAAAAGCAACCAACCCTCCAACTATAACAAGAATCAGAGGTTCCATTAATTTGTTCAAATTATCACTTATTTCTGTAACTTCATCATCAAAAAATTTAGCCATATCTTCAAGAACACTATCTAATTTCCCAGTTTCCTCACCGATAGCTACCATTCGAACAATTAGAGGAGGGTAGACCTCAGAACGAGAAAGTGGAACCGCTAAAGGGACTCCATTTGAAATATCATCGAGAGAATCCTCAATAACGTTCCTAAAATGTACATTAGATAAAGCCGCAGCAACAATTTTTAACGACTTAATAATTGGAACACCACTTTTAATCAGCATCGAAAGAAGGCGAGAGAATTCTGCAATATGAATAAGGGAAATTAGATTACCAACTACTGGAAGTTTAAGAGTAATTTTGTCGAGTACAAATTTCCCTCCAGGCGTTGATTTATAGTATCGAAATCCAATTACTGCTGCAGATATTACAACAACTAATACCGTAAATCCATAAGGATCAGTCACAAAGTTACTTACATTCACCAAGAATCTTGTAATTGCTGGAAGCCCGCTTTCATCAATACCAAAATCAGCATAAAGATCTTTTACCGCAGGAATCATATATATCATCATCACTGCCAAAACAATACCGACAATAATAAAAATAATTGCAGGATAAATCATTGCACCTCGAATTTTTCCACGTAATATTTTCGTTTTTTCTAAGTCAAATGCGACTTTAACCAATACTTCATGCAAATTTCCACTTGCCTCACCAGCTTTTATAAGATTAATTTGCACTTCATTGTATAGCTTTGTATTTTTCATAAATGCCTCGGATAAAGACATACCACTTTTTTGAATATCAGTTAGTACATTCTGAAGATTCTTTTGTAGTGCTTTATCTTCAGTTTGCTGAACAATGATCTCTAGCGCTTGTACAATAGGAAGTCCCGCCCCAAGCATAGTTGCGAGCTGTTTTGAAAGTACAACTTTATTCTTCAAACTTACCTTAGGAGTACCAGATGAAAACATCTCTCCTAGATAATTAACTTTTTCATCAATATTGAGAACTGTATAACCTTGTTCATGCAGATAAGAAGCAACATTATCCCTATGTTTTGCTTCGAGTTCTCCTGTTATTTCTTTCCTTTGTTGATCAAGAACCCTATATGTAAATAATGGCATCGTTGTTTATGTATTACTGAAGTAAATCTTTTAATAATCCTGGTCGAACAGTGAATTCCATTGCGGTGTCTAGTGTAACATCGCCTTTTTTCACCATTTCTGCTAAAGATTTTTCTAGTGGGAACATCCCCACATCTGCACCAGTTTGGATTATGTTATCTATCTGATACGTTTTACTTTCACGAATTGAGCTTCTTACTGCTGATGTACCTATTAGAATCTCACAAGCTGCTTGTCTCCCACCTTGTTTAAGTGGAACAAGGCGCTGTGAAATAACAGCAACTATTACAGAAGCGAGCTGAGTTCGAATCTGTGCTTGCGTATGTTCGGGAAACACATCAATAATTCTATCCACCGTTTCTGCAGCAGAGTTGGTATGCAATGTTGCAAAAACGAGATGTCCAGTCTCTGCAATAGTTATAGTTGAAGCTATTGTTTGATAATCACGCATCTCACCAACGAGAACTACATCGGGGTCCTGACGAAGAGTAGAACGTAATGCTCCTGTCCATGAAAGTGTATCTCTACCAATTTCTCTTTGATCAACCAGTGCTTGACCTTTTTGATACATATACTCAATAGGATCTTCCAGTGTAATAATATGCTTCTGTGATGACATATTAATCTCACTTATCATTGCCGCAAGAGTAGTACTCTTACCACTACCAGTCGGTCCTGTTACTAAAACAAGTCCATGAGGAATTTTCATAAATTCATAAAGGATTTCTGGCAGATTTAATTCATTAATTGTTTTTATTTTTGAAGGTATTAATC
>JAGQLH010000008.1 GCA_020429465.1 Candidatus Dojkabacteria bacterium
TGACAATAAACTTAGCAGAATATTTTATTCATTTCATTAAACTGCCACACTATGAAACGAGTCCTTGTAAGTAACTACTTCCAAAGAACATATAGCTACAAAAGAAGTTTAGGCCTCGAAATGATTATGACATGTTGTATAGCTATTCTAATGTTTCTTTCAGTATTCTTCGGTCTCCTTTCGTTCCAATCAAAAAGTTATGCGGAATCACTACCAGAGGATAGTATTATATTTTCACAGCTTACTAATAAAGAGCAAAATAGCCATATTTACGACCGGAATGGGAACCTTTTATACGTATTCACTGATCCTTATAGTGATAGAGATTATGTAGATATTGAAGATATTCCTGCATCACTAAAATGGGCACTTATTGTTGCAGAGGATGAAGAATATTATAACCATAACGGTGTGGATTATCTTGCACTTATGAGAAGTCTTCTGGTTATCATAACTTCGAATGGTGATACTGTTACTGGCGGAAGTACTATTACTCAGCAGTTGGTAAAAAACACGGTTCTTACACAAGAGCGAACAATTGATCGGAAAGTGAAGGAGATGCTGATTTCATTCCATGTGGAGCAAGAGTACGATAAGGAATATATTTTAGAATTATACTTAAACGCTGCACCATTTGGAGGGCGAGTAAAAGGTGTTGCAGCAGCTGCCCGAACTTACTTTGATAAGGATGTAAAGGACATAACACTTGATGAAGCTGTATTTTTGATAAGTTTAATTCAAACACCTGGGAAAGCATCTCCACTATTTGCTGTAAATGAAGAGTACGCATGGGACTTGGTAGATGAACGTTCACAATATATTTACACCCAATTGTTGCGAAATCATGACCATATTTTAGCTGCGGATCCTGATTTTTATACTGCAAAAGAAATTGCTGAGTTTGCAAATGATCGTGCGAAATTACAACCAAATGTTGGACGTATCGAAGCTCCTCATTTTGTTTTTTACATTAAAGATTTATTACAAAAAGAACCTTACAATATTGCTGAAGAAGATCTTTATACCGGGGGGTATCGAATTTATACCACGCTTGATCTTGGTGTCCAAAAAACGGCAGAATCAGTACTAAAAGAATCAATTGAAGAATACAAACCCCGCTATAGTGCTCACAATGCAGCTCTGATTGCTCTTCATCCACAGACGGGTGATTTATTGGCAATGGTTGGGTCACATGATTATTGGGGGATTGCGGATGATAGTGGAGCATTTGATCCTCATGTAAACGTAACATTGTCGAACAGGAACGTTGGATCTACCCTCAAGCCGTTTATTTCGTATGAGGCATTCAGACAAGGTAAGTTAAATCCAAAAAGCAGTATTGTTGATAAACCAGTAGAATTCGATGGTTATGCACCTAAAAACTATGATGGCAAGTACTGGGGGCCAATGACTGTGGAGTATGCACTTCAGCAATCAAGAAATACCCCATTTGTACAAATTCTTGAACAAATTGGTGTACAGTCACTACTTGATAGGCTTAATGATCTTGGGTACGAGCATGCCTCAGATGAAGGGAGATTTGGTTTGGCGCTGGCAGTGGGAGGATTTGATTCAAATTTACTGGAGCATACACATGGGTATAGTGTATTTGCAGCTGGTGGAATGCAACCTGATTTACGCCAAATATTGAGGATAGAAAATGCGACAGGTGATTTACTTTATAAATCAGATATTGCTTCTCGTCCAGTATTTGAAGAAGAGTATGTAGGGCAAGTTAATGATATTTTAAAATCATATGGGCCATATGGTATTTCTGGTAAGACTGGAACTACTGATGAAAATAAGGATACCTATTTTATTGGCTACAATGATACATTTATTGCGGGAATTTGGATGGGGAATAATAATAATGATCGTATGGCATCCAATGCATTTGGATCAACTACAGCAATGCAAGCGTGGAATAGGTTTTATGCATTATTGCAGGAACGGGAACTCTTATAAAAATAGTGTTATGCAGGAGTTTAGGTTTTCTTTTCTGGATAACAGAAATTAAAAAATTTTAATATCCGTTATCCATTTGGGTAAAACAAAATGACAGTATTTTTACTAATTCCTAGGTTCTTTTCAGTTGGTCTATTAGTTATGGGCTTTTGAATTGAGTTCGATATTATTGCTTGTAGAGTCTTGGTTGAAGTAATAGTGCTTCTTCTATGAGTTTCCTATACACCTCAGCTTTTGCGGTATTCGAGGGTATGCTACATACTTCCATTAAGTCTTCCGGCTTTACCCATCTTCCATTCGAGTATTTAGATCCTAATTCTGGTATAGATGCATCATCTGATTCTAAGTGGGTGAGTAATAATAAACCAATATATTTTTTCCAAAGTATAAACCTACCTTGGGTATCTCTATCAATACGACTTAAGTTAAATCTGTCCCTTTTGGTTGTTCCACGTGCTAGGGGTAGATATCGTCTCTTTCCTTCGAATTCCTTTCCAGTATGAAATCCTAACTCAGATAAATCAACTGTTTGGGCTAATAGTTCATCTGTAACGGAACGATAGGTTGCACCCCTTGGCTTTGGTTCCGTAGTTCCTTGTGGTAGGTAGGTATAAACTACTTGCTTCCTCTTCATCAGTATTTGATCATCGGATGGAACTGAAATCAATTTATCAGTATCTACGTGCACATCAGTTACTAAAAATTTGTTATCACGGCTTAGTATTCCTAATATACCAGCACTTTTTGTTGTAGTTCTACTATATCCCCACATTAACCCTGCGGTAGCTCCTAGTAAGCCTATGATTTGTAATATAGACGTTACTGGCTCTATTGTATCCCAGTTTTCAATGTATTGTTTCAAGGGTCCCCAGTTGAGGATATTTGCTTGTATTCCTGCAAAGGGCATAAGGGCTGGTATCAATAAATTTGCCCTTGTTGATGGTATTTCTTGTAATAATTGTGGATCGGTATCTCCCGGACTTTGCATAGGATCAACTATAGGTTTATTGTAGGAATTATACCTCATAGTTTTTAGGTTAGGCAATAGTGAAATAATACAATGCAAATTCCGTTTATATACTATAATCAAAGGTTAAGATATTGTAATATCGTTATGATACCCGAATTAGATGGGAGAAAATTAAAAATGTTTTACTTACTAGGGGCTTTGTTAGCACTAGTAGGATGTTCAGCTCCTGGAGAGTCTGTAGTCGATAGAGGTTTACTAGAGTCTACTGCAATACATCAGCCAATAGATGATGGTAATGCTTTGGGCAGTGACTATTCATCTTGGATATCTCCTTTTCAAGAATTTACCTTAGATGGAGGAGTTGGCTTAATTCCTATTGATGGCCTAGAACCTACAAGTCTAGATGTTACTCGTGCTCGGGTGAGAGATATGTATTTAGGTTCCAAAGATTCTACTGAGTTATCTCCCGAAGTGATTGGTGATTGGTTGCCAATCGTTAAAAATACATTAGCAATGACTATTGAACTAGCGGATGCAAACGAGTATAAACGATGTAGTGGTGGTTTTGTTTCTTTAGATGGCCGAAAAGGGATAGTTACTGCTAATCATTGTACACAGGGAAATATGTCGCTTATTACGTTTTCAAATCCTGCGTACCATATTTATAGGAACAACGGAGAATTGCCATCATCTCTTCCGCCTGAGATCAGTCTACATATAAGTGAATACGATCCTGTTTTATTGTGGGAAGACGTTGTATTTTTCCCTCTATCGGATGAGGTTATTCAAATGTACGCAGAAGTCTATGAATATCATCCTGATTTTGAAGAGTTATCGAGTGACGGTAATTATACTGATAGGCTTCAAACTGTTTCTTACCCATTAGCCACAACATTGGTAGATAAGTACGGGCATCAGTTTCCATTGCCCTTGCTTAATATTGCGTTTAGTACAGGTGAAGAGAATGACAAAGGACTAGTTGCGCTATATACAAATTTTCAAGGAGGAGTTGGTAGTTCAGGATCAATATATGTAAATTCTGCGGGGGGTGTAGTATTGGTTCATGCCCAAGGAGATAGTGATCATGATAAACAGTTTGTTCTTGCTTCAACTGTTGAGGTACCTTAAATTTGACACATTGATCATTTCTTTGGGATCGAACTGTTTAAGCAATTCTTGAATAAAGAGTATAATTGCATATGCAATCTGATATTTTTACAAAAGAACAAAAAAGTAATCATATTCCTTTAGCGGATCGTTTGCGTCCAGAAAATCTAGAAGAGTATGTAGGACAAGAGACTTTAGTTGGTGCTGATGGGGTACTTAGAAAGTTATTGGAGTCGGATGTCTTTCCGTCAATTATTCTATGGGGACCACCTGGAGTAGGAAAAACTACGTTGGCAAGAATTATTGCCTCTGAATTAAGCGCTAAATTCTTACAAGTATCTGCAGTAACTTCAGGTAAAAAAGATCTACAAAATGTAGTTCATCAAGCAAAAGAGGTTCGTCAGTTTTCACAGGGTAAGGAGACATTGTTATTTATTGATGAAATCCATCGGTTCAATAAAATACAACAAGATTATTTACTACCCTTTGTAGAAGACGGGACAATTATTCTTATTGGTGCAACGACTGAGAATCCTAGTTTTGAAATAATCGCTCCTCTTCTCTCTCGGTCACGGGTGTTTACGTTAGATAGGCATGCGCCTGAAGATTTAGAGATAATTTTAAAGAGAGGGATAGAGTATCTTGAAAAATCGCTGGATGTTGAAATCGAATTTGAAGAAGGAATGAAAAATATACTCATTCAAAAGTCTAATGGAGATCCCAGAATGCTTCTGAACGCATTGGAGATTGCGGTTGGTTTGAGTAGTTAACCATTAATTTAGTTCTAATTCAGCCGGACTTGTGTCATTCCTGCACTGAAATAATTTCAGCCCGTCTGGCTCCGGACAGGCATAGACTCCAGCAGGGTCGACATAGTAAGATCGAATTTAAACATGAAAACACATTTGAATAAATTCTTAATTTCAGAAGTACTCTATTACTTTAGTTTTTGGACGATACTCCCATTTCCTTTGTTTGGATCGTATGGTCTTACAACGAAAGATATATTTAGTCTTTTAGCATTTTATCCATTAGTTGTAGTTTTTTTAGAATACCCAACAGGAGTAATTGGAGATTACTTTGGACATAAATTTTCGAGTCTTCTTGGAGTGGTAGTAAGATTCTTCTTCTTCCTTACACTTCTCTATGAGACAGATGCGGTAGGCTTTTACTATATTTCCATGTTTCTATTGGCACTTGCAAGTGCACTTAAATCTGGGAGTGATACTGCCTACTTAAAATCATTAGCTGGAGATGAATTTAAATCTGGGCTATCAAATATGAAAAGCTATTCTGTAGCTGCGGTTTCAATTTCTTCTCTAGTAGGGGGAATTATTTTATTATTTGCGATTAAGCCAATTATATATATTAATATAGCTACCTCAATTATAATCATTATCTTACTGATTCCATTGCCAGGTTTTCACAATGCATCAGACCGTTCTGGGAATATTTTCAAACACTCATTTCAAAGTTTTGGCTATTTGAAAGCATTGCCTTACATAGGTCTTTTGATCGCCCTAGTCGGTGTAACACAGGGATATTTATTTAGTATAAAAACGCTACTTAACTCCTTAGAAACGATTACAGAAAGTAATATCTTTCTCATTTCTATTGCAATTGGGGTTTCAACGTTTGTGCGTATAGTTGGATTCAAACTAAGTGTATTACTACCCAAACTAAAAGAGTATACAGTCATACTTTCTGCAATTTTCGTGACGGTTATCAGTGCATTGTTAAATATTCCTTTGCTATTTATAGGGGTTCTTCTCCTGCATAATATATTCTTTGGGATTGTTGAACATCGATACGAGTATAAATTAAGCGAAGGCGCGCCAAAGGCTCATAGAGCAAGTTTGCTTTCGCTGGCATCTTTAGTTAAACGGGGAACTACAGCATTATATCTTTGGTTTGCGGGGTATATTCTAGGTATCTATAGCTTTGCAGCAATGCTCTATCTTACCATTATTCTGTTTGGGGTGATTCTATTGGGATCTCTAGTTGTTATGACTAACTTTAATTCTAAAGCTTTAATACATAATGACTAGTAACGAAGTTCTTGATAATGTGAAATATAAATCACATCTAGACATCTCCTTCCTTCGGCAGACAGGCTTACACTAAGAGAGGGGAATACTTGTGATATAGTTTTGTATGGCTAGATTCGTAGCATAGTACATTGTCCGCTGAAAAGTTAACTGGTAAACTTAAGTTTGTAACCTAATATATCATTTTCATACTGAATCGAATTCAGCTTGTCTTTCGACAGGGGCCTACTGTGTCATTCCTGCGAAGGCAGGAATCTTCTTGGTAACTATCATAATGAGATCCCCTGTCTGCCGACAGGCAGGCTGCCGGAGTTTATGTTTGTCCGGAGCCAGACGGGCTGAATTAATTTCAGTGCTGGGACGACATAGTAAAATCGAATTTAAAAATGAAAACAATCAAAATTACAAAAAAAATTCTTGAGCAGGTCTTCCAGTCCTCAAATATTCTCTATGACAAACATGGTGAAGAGCACTACAACATTGCGTCAGCCCTGATTAAATCCATGCGAGCATCAGATCCAAATGCGGCTGTTTATTGGTTAGCCCGGATGGTTGAAGCTGGTGAGGATCCGAAGTTTATAGCACGAAGATGTATGATTCTGGCATCGGAAGATATTGGGAACGCTGATCCTCATGCACTTGTTCTTGCCAATAGTGCATTCGAGGCAGTGCAAAAAATTGGATGGCCAGAGTCTCGTATTATCCTTAGTCAGCTTGTTATTTATTTAGCAAAAGCACCAAAAGACAATTCGGCTTACGTAGCTATAGACAGGGCATTAGCGGATGCAAAAGAAACGATGAATCTCCCTGTCCCGCTTCATTTAAGAAATGCACCTACTAAACTTATGAAGGAGTTGGATTATGGAAAAGGCTATGTATATGATCATAACGTAGAAGGGAAAAAGTCAGGGCAACAGTGCTTGCCGGATGAACTTATTGGTAAAAAATATGTCTAGTTTGTGTTGTGATGCATTGTATCCCCTCTTCCTCGCATGATAAATTTTCTATGATAACTACATTATGTCATTCCCGTGAAAACGGGAATCCAGTTTTTTTGTCTTAACTATGGAATACTATGTTTATATACTTGCAAGTAAAAGAAATGGCACCTTGTATATAGGTGTAACTAATGATTTATCAAGAAGGGTATATGAACATAGGCGGTCTAAAGGTAAGAGTTTTAGTTCAAAGTATTTAATTAATAAACTTGTTTACTATGAAGAATTCGATTCTATTAGTGATGCTTTACAGCGAGAGAAAGTACTTAAGAAGTGGTATAGGAAGTGGAAGATTGAATTGATTGAAAGCGTAAACTCTGAGTGGAAAGATTTATACCAAGACCTTTACTAGCCTGGATCCCCGCATTCGCGAGGATGACATAAAAGAGATACAAGACAGAAGTAAGGTGAAACTATAACTTTGCCAATGAATACCTTACACTAGTATTAGCACCAGTTTTTGTAACAATCCCCTTCTCTATTAAATCTTTCATAATGATGTTTACATACTGGCGTGTTTTTCCAAGTTCACGGGCTATATCAGAGCCATTTAAGTATTCATTTTCTCGAATGATTTTTACTATTTTTTGTTCTATCCCAGTCAGTTCTATTATAGAGGTGTTTATAAGATCTATAGAACCACCACTTACCTCGAGTATAAACTGACATGTTTGGATTGCCGCTTCTAAAAGTCCTTTAGTCATAAATTCAATCCAATGGGTAAGGTCTTTATCTTTAATAGAGGTATCAAGAAGTGTGTAATAAAACTGCTGATTTTTTAAATAGAAATTATCGATAGGTAGAATGCGAGATGTATCTATTTCATTAATATAGAGAATCCCTCTCCCTAAAATTCGAGCAAGACGTCCGTTTCCATCATTGAATGGGTGAATTTCTGCTATTTTGAAATGAGCAATTGCAGCAAGGACTATTGGATTAACAATGTTGTAGTTCTGTTTGAACCATTTTAGGAAATCTTGGAGCTTCTTCTCTATGTCTTCAGGTTTTGTTTGTACTGGAAATTCAAGTACGTCATGTATACCATTTTCCCAGACTTCTATAGGGAGGATTCTCTTCGAGGTTCTTAATTCGAATTTTTCGTTTCCAGTTGTTTGTAGGTGAATATCTTTTATAGTTTTTAGAGTGAAGTCACTTGGTGAGTCTATGTAGGTATCAAATTCATTAAGTACATCGGTATATCTCTTTACTCCATCTTTCGTTCTTCCGGGTAGAAATGACAGTATATCCGTCAAATTTGGTTTTGTTAGTGATGCTAGCTCTTTTAGTTTTGTTTTGTCATTAGATACAGCGGCATAAGCAGAGAGTTCTCTATTTGCTTTTATTACCTCTTCACTCATTTCATTACTAATCCAATCAAGGACGGCGTAGATTCGACCGTGTAGATCGAAAAATCTGGACATCTCGTTGAGTGTTGTATTTGTTATTTGGTAGTTGATGTTCATAAATTTTGCGTAACTCACCCCTACCCCTCTCTTACAGCAAGAGAGGGGAATTACTCCACCTTGGTGTAAGGGGGAGACGGAGGGGGTTATTTTTATGTCCTGAATTATACCCCATTATACCCAACTGTCAAATAAATAATTTACAATTGGGTATTTACTACTTTCCAAATTGGTATTAAATTGTGTATAATTACCCGTTCTCTTTTATATCGTGTATATATTAGTAAAAAAAACTAGATGCAAAACTGACGACGGTCGATAGATGTTTATCAAACTTCACTATGGGGGTGGGTAGATATCTATTGGCTGTTTTTTATGCAGTCAAGTGTGATGTGTAATGCTTCGGCTTACCGCACACGATCTTTGACAATCAAAGAGTAGTTTAAAAAGAAAGACTTGATGAAGAAAATTTTTCAAAGTCGGTTCTTTTGACTCGGTTGGTGTGTGTAAATTGTTTTGGGATGGTAGTGACAGAACAGTGTTCTGTCACTACATGTATATATACATATATATATCCATACACCCACCAACCGGGTCGAAAGACCAACTTACTTTTTCTTGCGTTTCACGTGAGCCACTGGCTACGTGATGAAGGCCCCAATTCGGCCGAGCAAGCCATAAAATCTCAAAACAAAATGACCGAAAGGGAAATTTTATTTTAGAGATTGTGGTGCCGTTCAAAACTATGTTTTGTTTCGGTATAACCCTCGGACTACGGTTCGTCACAATGAGGGGTTAGTCCAGGAAGGACAGTGACATTGAAAATAAACAGGGCAAGAAACTTTTGTCCTGATAGATTTACGGTCGAATGATTTCTCAGATCGTTAGCTCCTCGCTTTTGGAGTAGAGACTAGGAGAGAACCTAGTGAAAAATCCATTCTGATCTCGAAAGAGGCAGAGTGTGAAAAAATTTCTCATCAAGTCAGTTTCACGCGTGAGGACTTGATGGGAATGAAATGAAAAACGAGGTTTGAAAAGTGTCTGAAGAAAATGGCTATAAAGAATATGAATTCGGTCCTTTTAAGACAGATGACTGGAACTTTAGTGGGGCTCAATTCCTAGCCACGTTTGCAGGAATTGTTGTTGCACTGGTTCTGTCGTTTGCTGGTGGATTTCCGCCCCAGTTTGTTTTGATGGGATTGTTCGGCCTGTCCCCCTTTGGCTTTCAAGTATTTGTTGAAATAATTGAAACCCTAAAAGGGAGAAACCCCCACGTTTCTGGTAAGGTAGCGGTTCTTGGTTTAGTAGCTGGGATAGCTGCTTTTGTTATTCCAACGCTACTAATTAGTGCTTACGTAGAACCGTCTATAGCATACGCTGGTGCTGCCACTGATATTAGTCTCGTAAATGGGCTATCATCACAGCTATCAGGGGATGCAAGGATGTTTCTGGTGACTCAGGCAGTTGCTGATGATCTGGCTGGTTTAACGGTGATAATCACCAATAGTGGGTTGCATGAAAACATTCCCTATTGGGCGGTTGTCATCTGCCTAATTGGTAGCTTGTTGATGTTCATTAACGGCTACCGCAAAGGAAAGGTCCGCTGGCTCGTTCTTTCGGGGGTTGCTAGTACAGTTGGCTTTTGGGGGATCGGGATTGAACCACTACTCGGGATGGCTCCACAAGCCATCTTCGTAGGTCTGGTTGAAAATAATAAATCGTTTAGGACAGGCGCTAAAAATATCGCCGGAATCGGAGCTACAGGCGGTCTGTTCCTGTTTATCATTTCACATTTGTCATTCACACATTTTGAGTTGAGTACAACACAAATGTATTTTAACCTGGCAATGGTGTTTGGTAAGTTTATTCCGACCTTTCCATTGATGTTGGGTGCGGGGGTAAAACCAAAGCATGCAGTGCTTGGTTCCCTCATGGCAGCAACCAGCGGTACGGTTGGGTTGATATTCTTAGAAGTTGCACACAAGCAGGGGCAACTTACTCCAGAAATGGAAGTAGTGGGAACGACGGGAATTATCGTTTCTATTGCAACCTGTCTTGTTTGGTTTTTAGTATCACTCTTTTTTAGAGATAAAAAGGAGAAAATACCGACTCATTAGCTTTAAAAATAAACATGGCAACTAGCTAGCTAGTTGCCCAACTATGCCAGGAGGCATGGTTGAGGGTCTGAAAACTCTTACCATGCCTTCCGGCCTTGGAGGTGAAAGACTCCAAAGGGGTAAAAAGGTGTTTCATGGTTTTCGAACCTGATTCATAAGCGCTATGCTTACCACTTTTTTACTACACACTACTCTTTGATTGTCTACCACGATAAGTTCATAAGAAATTATTGGTTTATGGTGGTAAGGAGGTGGGTGATTAATAATGATTGAATTACGCTGGTTCCCCGCTTTCGCGGGGAAGACATAAGGGGTATGGTGGTTTGTTTTCGTAAAATAATGTCGTTTTTTGTTATGTAGGGACCAAAAATTTTTGGTCCCTACATGCATTTGGTGCAGGAATGGCACCCCTTGGCCGAGGCTTCGGTGGGTAGGCATAGGGGGATTGTCTAAATGGATAAATTTCACTGTTCTAGGATAGTGAAGTTGATGAGTGTATCACCTAGTAAATAATGTCATTTCGTTGCTCTCAATTAGATCCCGGCTCGTAAGATTCATTCTTGTGATTTTTAGAAATCACAAATTCATCTAACGTCTGGGATGACATTATTTTATCTGTATTTCCACTTCCTTTCCCATTGCTTCTGCAATTTGGATTACTTTGTAGAGTGAGGTATTTCTATGTCCTGATTCGATCTTAGAAATAGATGAACGAGGTATATTGGTCATATTTGCAATATCTAATTGTGTAAGACCAGCTCTTTCTCGTTCTGACTTTAGTTTCCTCATGGCAATTTTGAGTTTTGCCTTTCTGGTTAAGTCTTCTTGTTCTTTTTTGGTATAGTTTTCATTTTTTACAGTATTCCAGCTCAATTTTTTATTCATGATTCTTACGCCGTTTTAAAGAAGTAGAAATATATCTATGCGGAGTTGAGTTAGATTTTTTCGAGAAGAATACTAAAATGATAATTTGCTCTCTACGCAGGTATGTGTAGATTCCTCTCCAGCTCTGATCATTTTTAAAAACCCTCATTTCATAAAGGTTGTATCCTGTTAATTTTTTTGCATCAGGAGTTTCTAATTTTCCTTCTATTGCAAGTTCTTCAATGAAGAGATCAAATTGCTTACGTATTATTTGTGGTAATTTTTTATATTCTCTGTGTGCAGACTTATCAAAATATATCTCCTTATTATATTGTGCCATATAACGAACATTGTGTCAATTAATTTATCTTTTAATTGATAACACATCGTGATGGATGGTGCATTGTATTGCGATACAGAATTGTTAAGATCTAGTTTTCTATAAGACTCAAATTGCCCCTCTCCTTCCTTCGGCAGATAAATTTACTTAAGAGAGGGGAGTATACATTAGTGAAAACACTCCCTCTTAATGTAAGAGGGAGGCGGAGGGAATTATGTGTCCAGGGTTCGATTACTTATAGGTGTAAGAACGTCTAGAATAAATCTTGGGGTATTAGTTGAATTTGATGTCTGGAATGATGATGTTATGCGTTCCATTCCAGGCGTTGGCGTTCTGTTCTAAATCAATGATGTATTCATCGTTGAATCCTTGTCTTCCTCTCACATCTTCAAAAAACATTTGCGATGTAACTACCTCTTCTCCATCGATATGTACTTTGAAATGAATATGGGGAGGTCTGTATGCTGTCCCTTCTCCATAGCCAAGTGGAATTACTGATTCGAATTTGTAGTATCCATTTTCATCTGTAGTAACCTGTCCTCGGTAGTATTCGTCTTCATATGTGCCTTCTTCGCTAGCCTGCCATATATCTAAAGTTGCATGTGCTATGGTATTTGTACAAGTGGAATTATAGATATATCCCTCCATATATAATTTTTCCCCAGTAGTAGAATCTGGTGCAATATTCTCTCTAAAAGGAGCATTTGCTTGGTAGTATGGTCCACCCCCATCTCTAAATGCTGGAAGGCAGTCAGATGCTGCCAATACAGGTGGTAGGCTAGATTGCGCCTTTTTAGTTGTAAAACTAAATACTGTTGCGAAAAGTACATAAGAAATCACAAGTATGAGTGACACAAATATACTGTATTGTAGATATTTTCTATCTAATTTAATTTTCATTTGTTTGTATTACGATTTGATTTTAAATGCACTATTCCAACCAAATACTTCTTTTATGCTTAATTGAATATTTAGAAAAGCCATATGTTCGAGCATTCTGCTTTCTTCAAGTGCTCCTGCGTAAACTGGTGAATGTCCAATTTTCTCAATTAATTCTTTTATAATTTGTAAACTTTCTTGATTATCACCTGCGTAGAAATGATCTAGTGTGTCATCTCCAATTTGTGGATTATTGATTTTAGTTGCAAATACAGTGTTAAATGCTTTGATGACTCGTGCATGAGGTAGTTTTTCTTGTAGTTGTTCAGCTGTACTTGTATTCCATCCGGTTTGTAATGATGAAAAATCTTCAGATAAGGGATTAGAAATACTTACAATGATTTTATTATTACTTACCTCTTTGATTTGCTCTGCTATTTCCTGTTCATTGTTGTATGGTAATGCCAAAATAATTATATCGGAGTTTTCTACCGTAGTTTGGATGTCTGTTTCAACTTTTGAATTTGGGAATTTGGTTATGTCTATTTTATCTGCATCTCGAGTTGAGAGTATGAGTGGGTAGTTACCAGAGAGGGCTTGCGCTATTTGGGCACCCATTGTCCCAGTTGCGCCTATGATTCCTATTGTATGCATGATGTATTTTTACTGAAGTAATATTGTAATAATAAAACAATTACTTTATAATGTAAAGTAGTTACAAAAAGTAAAGTATGAAGAAAACTAGCAACAAAAACATATATGAAGAATGTCCAGTAGAAAAAACCCTGCAAATTTTGGGTGGTAAACACACCACTCTAATAATTAGGGATCTACTCACTGGAACTAAACGCTTTGGCGAGCTACAAAAAAGTATGCCGTTCGTAAGTACAAAAACGCTATCTGAAAGGCTGTCGTTTTTAGCCTCTGAAAAAATTGTGAAAAGGAAAGCGTATAAAACAGTCCCTCTAAAAGTTGAGTATTCACTCACTGAGTTGGGGAAAACATTAGAACCTATTATTGAACAAATGAGGGTATGGGGAATAAACAAGGTAAAGAATTAATTGAATATGGCAGAGTCGATCTTAGTATTACTGATCTAGAAACATCGGTAAATTTTTACGTACAGGTAATTGGTCTTACTGTACTAGAGCGAACTGATAAAGTGGCCATAGTCGGTGTAGGAGATGTAGAGTTAATTGCGCTGCATGAAGATGCGGTAAGAAGATTTCTTTCAGGCTATACAGATTTATATCATTTAGCTATTCATGTTCCATCAGAAGATGAATTCGCAAAGGTATTGGCTAGGTTTCTTCGAATGAATATATCATTTTCTCCAGTAGATCACATAATGTCTAAGGCACTGTATCTTTTGGATCCTGATGGAATTACTATAGAAATCACATTGAAGACACCAGAGAGATTTTCACGATATGACATGGACAGAGGTAATTTTCAAGTTATTGACTCACAGGGCCATATACGGGGAGCAACCGAGCCACTTGATATTCATCAACTTCTTATAAACAAACCAGATGCTGAAGAGGAATCAGCAGTTCTCTCTCATGGAGCTAAAATAGGACATGTTCATTTGTATGTAAATGATCTTACTATGAATTACCGATTCTATGAAAGTTTAGGGTTTATTGATAATTTACTATCTGAAAGAATAGGTTTTGCTGATTTGAGTGCTAATGGGGATTTCAAACACCGTCTTGCAATGAATACATGGACAAGTAAGGGAGGAGTTCACTCTCCAAAAGGTAATGCCGGAATGAAAAGTTTCACTATTACGTATACAGACAAAAGTCTACTGGATAGTAGTATAAAAAAACATGCTGTAAAGGAAGTTGATAATGGATATGAAATACTTGATCCATCTGGGAATACTATACGTATAGCTTACTAATAGTTTGTGTGTACTTTCTTAATCAACGTCTTGGAATAAGATAAACCAATATTTCTGAGTTCTTCTGTTACATATAATCATAGCAATTCTATCAATGCTATGCTCATCAAACCAGTCATACTCCCCTGTATTAAAGAATACTAAATCTTCCCTAATGGTTTTCTCAAAAGTGGATTGATTATTATATTCGATTATCTCTTCAATGAAATTAATTACTCTTGCTCTGCCCAACGCAAAGTCAGCTCCTCGTGCATACACAGTTCCATATATTGCTGGACTAAGAAGTTCGTAGAGAGCGTTGTTAGCTGTTATGCATTTAATTTTTTCGGGAATTGCTATATCAGGCTTTGCTTTTTTAAAAATAGTAGTAATTACATTTTCAATTGGTATATCCAAGCTATACTCTCCAACGTATTCTTCTGCCCATCCATTTGATGTCGTTAGAGAGCTTTCAAAAAGTACATTTGTATGGTTTGGTGCACTTTTTTGCTGGAGTGTTAATTTTATTTCAGGGGTAGTTAATTCTTTATTTAGAGGTACCTCTGTAATAATTTCGTTTTGCCGAACTTTCGGGATTAGTCCAATCGATTGTGACCATGGTCCTACCTTTCCTGGGTTTAGACCCTTCTCGAATTTGAAGGTATTGAGAGAATCAATCTTTGTGTCAATAGAATGTTTTTTTAGGAAATCCCTGTATGTAATATTATATTTAGTCAATTTTTCTGGATTTACTCCTTTAAAAAGCAGGTAAACTAACGCATTCGTTGCTGTATCTAGTTTGTTTTCCTTAATGAGATGATTTATTAGCTTAAGTGAATCATCCGGTGTCTGGCTTTGGAGGAAGGCCCTCAGTATCGCTTTTTTGTCTGTAATATCGAAGACGTGTCGAACTATTTCTCTTATTGCAAGAAATGTTTCTAGTGAGGATTTATGCTTTGATAGAGCAATTATTTTAGATAAATACTCGATATCTATTATTATTTTGTGAAGTTCAGGTGCTGTGTGTTTTCCTTGTTGTTTTGAAAATTCATCACTATTTGTACCTCCTTTTGTTACTTGTGAAGGGTATTTGTTTGTAGCTAGGGATTCCGCTTTATGAGTAATTAGTAGTGAATATTTTTGTACATACTCATTTGCATACTCTTGGAGCTTTTCTGAACTACCCTCTGAGGCAAGTTTTTGAATTGTAAGTCTATATTCTTCGACTTGTTCTTTTGCTTTGTTTGGGGTTTGAGATGTAATAGTCATTTTGTTGATGTAGGGAATAGTAATTTTTTGTTATTAACTGTCGTATTCTTAATTGGGTTCTTTTTATTGTGTATGATTTGTGCATACCGCAAAGAATTTATTATTTTCCAAATTGTGAGACCATTTTATTATATAAATAAAAGGGGTGTTAGTGGTTATGGAAAAGGTGGGTATTTGTGACTGGGGCGAAAGGTGGTCCCGATAGCCATCAGTAGAACCCACCTTGATTATGTTCCTTAGGTCCTGATTCTACATCTTTTGGTGTTATGTCAACATATCTCGTGTTAATTTTTGAGCTTGTTGGAACATAGGCTGAGTAATACAGAGGGAGAGATTTAAGTTGGAGCGAAAGACGGGATTCGAACCCGCGACCTTCACATTGGCAATGTGACGTTCTAGCCAACTGAACTACTTTCGCATAGTTGGATTCAAAGATGTGCCGAGAGTCGGACTTGAACCGACGACACCTCGCTCTTCAGGCGAGTGCTCTACCAGCTGAGCTATCTCGGCATTTTATAGTCGTGCAAGTATTTTACTAGAATATCAGTATTTATTCAATGAAAATTACTTAGATGTAGAAAGAAGTTCAGGTGATGATGCTATCATCTCACCTATGAGTCCAACTACAAATCCAAAGAAGTTTTCTATGAATCCGCTTACTATCTCGATTGTTTTTTCGGGATCCATTGTAATTAATGAAAAATTTACGCAATAGTAACTGTATTCTTCGTAGAAATCTACCGAATATATCATGAATAAATACTACGGGGTATACTATTTGTGATAGGATTTTTATAGTTCGTTACTTGTATTGTTACTTTTTTGCTAAATTCATTTCGTATATGACCAGTTTCCCTCACAAGAAAATAGTTTAATACATAATAATCTTGGTATTCTTTCCGCTGTAGGGATGTATATTAGGAAGATAAAGAGGTTTGGTATGGGTGAATGCAAGTATGCACATACAGCAACTAAACTAAGGGAACGAGAAGAGGTAGTATTAGTAGGTGACCCAGATGTTTTAAGGAAATGTACAACGATTATTTTATAGTAAAAAAATGCTTTCATGTACGAAGTTGTATATGCTAAAATACCTCCGATCTTGTTATCTACATAGGTAGGCATTTCGATTAATCTTGAGGCTTACAAAGATATGTGTAGTTGGCTAGAGTCCTGAATCCTTTCGGGATTTACACCAGAAGTTTGTGATACAAGTATCTTTAAAAATCTATAGAAGTTATTAACCTAAGGGCGGCTAGCTCAACTGGCTAGAGCAATTCGTTTACACCGAATAGGTTGGGGGTTCGAGTCCCTCGCCGCCCACCACTTTATTGCGTTCCTCAAAAAAAAAGATTTACATGTTCTTTGTTTATATTCTTTATAGTGTATCTATTGATAGATACTACATTGGGCAAACTAAGGATATTCCTACTCGTTTAGAATTTCATAGACTTGAAACTACACGTTATACCAGTCAAACTGATGATTGGGAGTTGTTGTATGAAGAAAGCTTCCTAGTTAGACTCCTAAATCCATTCCTGATTAAGTCTTCACTTTGGTAGTTTATTATTTTAAAATACTTCTATATTTTATATGTTCTTGTACTATGAAGAATAAGTCATTGTTGTTAATTATAGTTGCTGTTGTTATTGTTGGTATTTTTGCTGGAGGCGGGTATTTGTTATATAGCAAGACAGATAGAACTGGTGTAGAAAATCCAGTACCTGAAGGTGGGTATACTGCTATAGAGGTACGAACATTAGGGGTATCAGAAGAGTCACAGGAGTTAGTTGGCACTTTATATCGAGAAGAAGATGGACTTGTTTTTCGGGAGGTGCAGGATTCAAATGTTGGGGAGTATATTGTGAGTAGTATAGATAGATGGGAAACAGAAACCTTAGAGTATGAATATGGAAATATGAATGAATCTGGTGCAATAGAGGAAGGTGTTGTCTATACAGATATTTCTAAACCTGATGTTTTGAATGCAGTTTATGCCGAGCTCTACGATATGTGGGATGGCTACGATTTTGAATTGCGTTAGATATTTTATTCCTTCAGATAGCTAATAATAATAGTTAATACATAGGTTTCTTCGCCACTACTATGTGCATGTAATTCTTCTGTATAGGGGGTCTATTCTACAGTAGGCTATGATTTTGTGAAAAAGAGTGATATATGTAAGCTTGAACTTGATTGATTTCAGTAGTAAGGTAAATTATTACTTTGGTAACAATAATCATGGATATTCCTAAGAAAGTTTCAATCGAGCAAAAACTCAGTCAATTCTCTGAGTATTGGTCACCAAAAATAGTAGGTGAAATGAATGATGATAAGATACAGGTTGTAAAATTAAAAGGGGAATTTGTGTGGCACAAGCATGATGTTGAGGATGAATTATTCTATGTTCTGGAAGGGAAATTACTCATTCATTTTAGACAAGAAACCATAGAGTTGAATAAAGGGGAAATGATAGTTATTCCGCATGGTTTAGAGCATAAACCAGAGGCTCCAGAGGAGGTGCATATTATACTTATTGAACCAAAAGGTACACTAAATACTGGTAACGTAGAAAATTCTGACCTAACTAATGAAGCTGAAGTAATTTAAAAGGTGGGTGTAGTAATACTGAATGAAAAAATAGAATATATTTACTCAAACTGTAGTCAATTGGTACATACTGTTCTTGGTCGGGATCTTCCCGTCTCAGGCAATATTGGTTTGTTTGCGCAGAACGAAGAGGAATACCAAAATATGTTTGAGCTTACTCGACCACTCGTCTATCCCTCAGATAATCCGTTGCAAAAATATTTTGAACTCAAAGAGCCAATTGGTAAATTTACGCATTTGTATATTAGAAAGCCAGATCAAACACCGTATGGGAAATACTTGGGTGATATTGACTTCATACTAGCAGAAGAAGAATATGAGCTCTTGAAAAAAGAAGTGATTGCTGGAAAATATCCAGGTGCAGTCATGTACGACAGGCCTGGTTGGGACACGGTTCAGGTTGTACAGAGTGGAATTGATGTTGTCTCGTATATAAGTACTATGGGTATGGCAATCAAAGCGAGGATTAAATTCGATTGAAATTAGCAAGATATAGAGGTAATTAGGGAGATCTCTACAATAAATTTAACTAATGGATCCCTGCCTGCGGCAGGCAGGCCTGCTTTCGCAGGGAAGACATAAAGAGATTTAATTAATCCCCATTTGCTGCTTTGCGTAGTCAGTGAGGTTATCACGTTTTGCCCAATCTCTTTCGTGTTGTTTAAGGTATACTTTTCGTAGTCGAAGATGGTGTGGTGTTACTTCAAGCATTTCTTCATCTGAAAGAAACTCAATAGCTGCATCGAGCGTTAATTTCATAAGTCCTTTAAGACTTGTCTGTGTGACTTCTGCTTGGTTTACTCGAACACCTGATTTTTTACGTTCTTTTGTAGGATTAACATCCATATCTTGTTCATATTTATTAACTCCAATGATCATCCCCTCGTATACTTCTTCTCCAGCATCTACGAATAATGTTCCTCGTTCCTGAATGGTATTTAAGGCATACCCTCGAGTAGTTCCTTGGTGTGTAGACACAAGCATTCCTTTTCTGTACATCTTTCGGGTCTCTTTGTGTGGTACGTACTCTAAAAATGAACTGTTGAATACCATATGCCCCTTTGTTAGTGTTGCAAGTTGATTTCGTAATCCAAGGAGATTTCGTGTTAGGATTGTGTAATCAAAAAATGTTTGACCATTCACAGTTTGCATATCAATTAGGTTGGCATCTCGTGCAGTTAATTCTTGAATAATTGTTCCAGATAATTCTTCTGGTACTTCAATTGTTAATTCTTCCAAAGGTTCCATAGTTACCCCATCTACTTTTTTAAAGATTATGCTTGGGTTTCGTACCTGGAATTCATACCCTTCTCTTCGAAGTGTCTCTACGAGAATTGAAAGTTGTAGTTCTCCCCTCACCATAACTTTGTTAGATCCACCATCATCTGTTTGGATATCAAGACTAACATTTAATTCATTTTCTTTATCAAGTCGCTTTTGAAGCAACCGTGCAGTTACAAATTCTCCATCTTGCCCCACAAATGGTGATGTATTTGGCTCGATCCGAACTTCAATAGATGGAGGAGAAATTGCAAATTCTGGCAGTGGTTCGGGATGACTGAGGGCACATAGTGTCGATCCGATTGCAGTTGAATCAATTCCGACTATTGCTACAATTTCTCCAATTGAAGCTGATTCAACTTCTTTAAATGCAAGTCCATCTCGTACTAGAATTTGTTTTACTCTTCCCTGCTCTTTTTTATCTTTTGATTCATCATTTGAAACGATTACCAAAGGATCATTTTGTTTGAGTGTTCCTCTTGTAATTTTTCCAATTAAATATCTTCCATTATGACTATCAAATTCAAGTGATGTGATTTGCATTTGAAATGGTCCACTAGGATCTCCCGTGGTTGGAGGTGTAACTTCGAGAATAGTATCCAGAAGTGGAATAACACTACCAGTTGTTACTCCTGGGGTCAGGTAGTCTCCTTCCGGTAATTCAGTAAAAATCTTTCCTTCTCGTGCAATTGCGTAAAGAATCGGAAATTCAAGTTGTTCTTCAGAAGTTGCGAGGTTGAGGAATAAATCGTGAATTCTGTCGGTTGTCTTTTCAATATCGGCATTCTTTTTATCGATTTTGTTTATTACAACAATTGGCTTTAGACCTGTTTCAAGTGCTTTTTTCAACACTACTTTTGTTTGAATCATTGGCCCTTCCTGTGCATCTACAATCAAGATACACGCTTCTGCCATGTTGATTGTTCGTTCTACCTCTCCACCAAAGTCTGCATGTCCAGGCGTATCTATTATGTTAATTTTTACACCTTTGTATTCTACAGCAATATTTTTTGCAGAGATTGTGATACCTTTTTCACGTTCAAGGTCGCCAGAATCTAGGATCTGTTCAATATTCATCTCTTCAGAATTACTTCGGAAGATATCACTCTGTTTTAGTATTGCGTCTACGATTGTGGTTTTTCCATGGTCTACATGGGCGATAATTGCCACATTTCGTATTTCGTTGGTAGTTTGCATAGTGTGCATTTTATCATGGATGGATAAGTTTTGGTTGTGAATTATTTATAATAATGAAATATAGAGAGGTGGTGTGCCAAGTATCTTTTGGTTTGGTAAGGGAGTGATTTGTTCCCATGTAATTTCCAGGCCTGTTCTATCATTGGTTAAAGTAATTTCTGGAATGTTTGCTGCTGTGAAATGTGTACCATGTCCGTAGTATAAGCTAGGATGTTGGTATTGTCCTTTGTTTTTTATTAGTTTTTGAGCAGGTATATGATCCGTAATATGGGGGTTGGCAGCAAGCGTCATATCAGCCCAAAGTCTATAATTTGCACATGCTATATCACCATGTCCAATATTCCATATAATCCACTGTAATATATCCTCAGGTTTACAATGTATAGTATTTGTTAGGTTTGATAAATAATTTAAATGGTGATTCTGCGGTGCATTTACAGCATGAATGCAGCCACCTTGATCACAAGGCCCTAGCATCTTTGCAAATAATCTTGCTCGTGCTAATTCATATGGGCTTGAACCAGGTTTGTTAAGTGAGGCTTCTTTTCTGTTATCTGCTGGTAACCAAGCAGGTGTTTTATCCTCCCTTAGAAAGTAGGAAGGTGAGAATGGTAATTCACCGAACATATTTTTTATCTGACTTATAGTGTGCATTTTATCATGAATTAGGAGGTTATGATTAGGTTTTACTGTCGCATTTTTTATGTCATCCCTGCCTACGCAGGGATGACATATGAGGTGTAGTCAAAAAGTCTGTAGTCGATTTAATTTACGACTAGGAAATGAATTTGACATATTTATATATATCAAAGTTAGTACATGTCTGTATTGTATCCAATGCCCAACTTCCAAAAATCCTTGTTTCTTAGTATTATGCAATCATAATCTAGATTACTCAGCATATATGAAAAATCTTTTTTTACTCGAGTGTCAGTCAGATATAACACTCGCATTGGTTCATGAATCTGCCGAAAAACGAGGGATTGTCTCGCATTATTATAATTATGAGTCTTTGGTTTCTGATTTAGAGGGGTTGAAGAATCTGCCTATTACGGAAGAAACGATAGTTTTTATGGCAATTCCATTTACTGCCAATAGTATAGAGTCACAATTTCAGCCTGTGTATGAGATTATTCGAGAGTTATATTCACCACAGAAACTGGTGAACGCTACTATGTTGGCGCAGAATTTTTTGAAACTAGAAGATAAATTGTATCAGACATATCTGTTACAAAATTTAGATATGCCCCATGCGGAAGTGGTGAATATTCATGAATCCACAGATGTTGATTTTCCCATAATTGCACGAAAACGGATTAGTTCTCGAAGTAAGAATAATTTTATTATTCCACCTGCATCACAAGATGAATTTGCGTACGAAGCGTTTATGGGATCATACGATCCAAACCTGTATATTTTCCAAAAATTCCATGAATTAGAAAAAGATTTCCGGGTGTACGTCTTAGGCGATGAAGTAATTCAGGTAGTAGAACGGGAGGTATTTATTGGGAGTCATAATAAGGTATCGGTTAAAGTTAAGGCTTCGGGAGAGTTACCGAGTACTGTTAAAGATGAATCAGTAAAAATAGCACATGAAATAGGCGCAGATTTTGTCGGAATAGACGTCGGATTGTCAAAAGATGGTACTTATTTCTTTATAGAATACAATGGTAGAGCGCAAATAAATGCTGCACAAAATAAATTGGGATTACAAATTTCTGACAAGATTGTGGACTATTTGGTGTAAGTCTGTCTGTGTGGTATTTTGCAGATTATTTGAAAGATCTAATCAAGTAAAGACATACTAGCGATGCATTCAGAAATTCTCTGTACACACCCCTATTAAAATCACTTGTTTTCGTAATTTTCCTTTTGTATTGACGATTTACTTACATACCCCATGTTCATTTACTATAAGGTGTAAATATGATAGTATATAGTGTGTATATTTATGGTTGTTTCGATGTCATAGTGAGCTTGTCGAACTATCATCGATGAATCTCCCTAGTTCAATACTAGAGAAAATACAAGGCCTAAATATATAACTATGAGTAGAGTGTCATTTATTTGACCTCGCCGAGCTTCGGCTCACTCAACAGCCAATCTATGGAAGATTTTATCTACCTACGATTGGCAAGCTAGATCTTTGACAATCAACTCCTTATTCCCGTCATACGACGGGATGTTATGCGAACAAATATGTCATTCCTGCGAAGGCAGGGATCTCCCTGGTTCTAGACCATGTTGATTCATAATGACATAATAGTACAAACCTATGTTATGCGATCACGTAACTTTTCTTCGAAAAGCACGTGATAAAAACTACTATACACTCCTTTCCCGCCACTACAAGTAACGGCGAGATGAAATTTCGAGTGTCATGTGTAGCGTGTTTTTTGCGTTCGTAGTGACAGAACAGTATTCTGTCACTACCCGATATGTCATATCCCAAAACACCTTACCCTTGACA
>JAGQLH010000090.1 GCA_020429465.1 Candidatus Dojkabacteria bacterium
AGGCTTAGAAATGATTTTGCAGTAGTTGACTCAGATATCGACTGCACTACGAACCAAGAAGACTTTAAATATGGAGAAGTTATTGAATTTAAATGTAATGGTGAGAAATTAAGTGAGGATACCAAAATAAGTATCACTATCTGTTGGGATGCTGGATCAGAAGTTGTTGAATTAAATCGTGAAGGTGACTTCTATGTTGGGAATACTGTAATTCAAGAACAAAATCAAACTGAAGTCAAAACATATATTAATCTTTCTAACGAAAATATAACCGCTAAAACTAATTTTACTTTTAATGTAAATACTAGATGAAAGCGGTTGTAGCACTGTATCTCTGGAAGCATAAATGGAAAATACTTCTTGCTCTTCTTTTCTCGTGTTTGTTTGTAATGCTAGGGTTGGAGGCAATCGCACTTCAATTCACAGCTAGTCAAAGAGCTGAGATTCTCAATATATCTGAAGCACATCGACTTTGTATAGAAGAATCAGAAGATGAATTCAATATTGAGTTCGAGCTACTGGCTTCATATGGAAAAGTAATCTCAGATTTTGACGAAGAGTATGTCGGTGAAGGAATTGGGTTTCTAGAGATATCAGAAGAAGATTGGCAAGCATACTTAGAATCTCTTGAAGATCCTGAACTCGAATTAGACTACGAAGATATTTGTACTAACTATGATGCTCTTGCATATACTCTCAGTCTTTTAGAAGGTGATTCTGATCAAAAAATCGAGCTCTATACATACCCGAATCGAGAAGAAGTACTTGAATGGTATGAAAGGTACTCAGGACTTATGCTTATCCCCTATGGAAATCCTCTTGGGCTTGAACGAGTAGATCTAATGACGATCACTTCTGGCTACAACGTGGTGAGAACTATTGGTGGAGTTAGAAAAGTACACAAAGGTGTTGATTTTGTTCCATCGACCACATGGTTTTCAGAAAATCCAGGTCTGACTGCTGAGCAATCTATTAATCGTGCAATTCTTCCTGGTGAAGTTAATAACTTTGTGGATCAATATGGAGCATTGTGTACTTATGTCACAAATGAACAATATAGAACTCTTTATTGTCATTGTAGTGCGCACTTAGCAGAACAGGGAAGTTATGCAAGATATGGAGATCCAATTTGCTTTATGGGTAATACTGGATTCTCTACTGGCACTCATACCCATATGGCAGTTTATGAGAAAGGTTTAATTGGTTGGAACTTAATTGATCCAACTGCATTTTTCTATATCAATCTTGATGAGTAACGAAACTTGTTCAAAAATAGAAATCCTAGATACTACTCTCAAAGGTGGATTTTCTGCTATGCCTAGAGTTGTACTTCGATGTTCCAAGCTGACAATGTCAGCAAAGACTGTATACGGACTACTTCTTGATTATGCTTGGCAGGATGGCGAATGTTTTCCTGGACAAGAAAGGTTGGCTAATGATTGTGGGGTTCATAGAAATACTATTCAAAAATACCTAGTTGAGTTGAAAGAATTTGGGTTAATTACTTGGAAAAGAAGAGGTCTTAATAAGTCGAATATGTACTATATACTTTCGATTCAAGATGTTTTCAAAAACATGCCTTCAAAACCCCCGAAAACAAAGGATGCCCACAAGGCTGTGCATCCAGATGCACAAGCTACTGTGCAACAAGATGCCCACGAGACTGTGCAAGTACTAGACTCAGATTACTATAAACAAAATACATATAAACAGTCGTTAACGATAAACGATCAGAAAAATTCATTTGATAAAGAAGCTCAAGAGATTGCTAAAGAATTAAATGATCTGAAGAATATTAAGTTCTATCAGAGTGTAATTAATAAAAGAGAAAAAGGTGATTTAACTCAAGGGGATATCCAAGAAGCACTTAATCAGACTAGGAAAGTAATGAGTGAAAGTATTCAAGATGGTACTGGATATCTCAAAAATGCAGGGGCTTGGTTTACAACCTGTCTGAAAAAACTAGAAAAGAGGAGACAAGAAAAAAGTAATTTAAACAAGATCAAAGAGATGAAAAACTTACTTTTATCAAAATCAAAAATGAAATGAACGAGTTGATAATTAGAGTTATGGAAAACAGAATATTTCAGATTGGTGTAATAGCTTCACTACTAGTTTCAATATATTTCATTGTTCGTTACTTCGTTAGGTTGTATTTAACTAAATTGAACAAGGAGGTTGGTTATCTGATGCAGATAATCCCTCCAAAGTACCAGCAAGAAGATACAAACTCTAGAGGATATAGATTTGCAGTCCAGAGGTTCATGGATAATTTGACTGCTTGTATCTCTAAATTTGGATACGAAAGAGCTTCGTTTGAAATTCATGCTGACAAAGATTCAATCAGATTCATTGTTTGGACTTCAACAAAGAAGATTCAGAATTTAATTAAGTTAAATCTGTTTTCTTCATATCAAGATAGGGTTCAGATTAAAGAACTAGATGAAGATTTCTTAGGTAAGTTTGTGGAAAGAAATACTCAAATTGTAGAGTATAAGCAGAAAAAGCATTTCATCTACCCTCTTATGGATCTGAAGGACTTTGACTCTGTAGATCCAGTGCAAGCAGTTCTATCTTCTATCACAGGATTGATTAATGATGAAAAAGCAGTTGTTCAAGTTTGTTTAAAACCTACAAAGATTGAAAAATTAATTATAAAGAAAGCTAAAGAGCATTTCAGAGTTGGGAAATCAGAAATAAATTGGTCAACAATATACTTTGAAAAATTCGAAACTTACTTTGCATTCTTAATCCCATTTTTTCCAATAGCGATACTAAAAATGTTATCTGGTATAGGTAGGAGTAATTCTCAATATGATCCAGTTTTACTTCTACCAGATAGCGATCCTAGAAAGGTGACTATCGAAAAAGATGAACTCAGTGATTTTTCAAATCATCTTGCTGAGAAATATAAGACACCATTTAATTCTGTAATTAGAGTTGCTGTCTCAAACTCGAATAGATCAGAAGAATTATTGGATGGAATAAATCAGGCTTTTGAAAATCTAAAAACTGAGACTCAAAATAAATTGATTAAGAAAGAAAAGGGAACTTTGAAAGAATTGAAGCAAAGGTTTATATTTCCAGTTGATAATATCTTTCCTTTCTATAACCTATTCTTCACATCACAGGGTGTGTACTCATCAAGAGAGTTGTCCATGCTCTTTCACCTCCCTCAAACTATTTTGAACTCAAATATTGAGCATTATGTAGTACCAGAAATTCCAGCTACTAAATCTGTAAAACGTAGAGATTCTAAATCAGATTTATATCTTGGAGTGAATAAATCTAGAGGTAAAGAATCTAGAGTTTATTTAAACAGTGAAAATAGGAAGAGACATTTAGTGATAACTGGTCAGACAGGAACTGGGAAATCTACGATTTTGAAGAAATTTGTATTGCAAGACATAGACAGTAGGTTACTCGATGGTGTAAAGCGTGGATTATTACTTTTAGATCCTCATGAAGATTTCTTTATAGATATTCTTGAGAGAATCCCAAATTCTGCACTCAATTCAAAAAGTCTAATTGCTTGGGATACAAGAAGTGAAGATAAGTATTTTGGATTTAATCCCCTGTATTCAGTTGGAATGAGTGAAAGGGATATTGATTTAGTAGTTGACTCAAACTTCAAGTTAATTGAAAAAACTATTAGAAGATCGAATCCAAAAAATGGAATGGGAGCAACTGGTAAACCAATGCTAATTAATGCAATGAAAACCCTCATGGTGTTTCAAAATGAATGGTTGAGGGTAAATGGTCATACAACTGAAAATATGAAACTAGTTTCAAAGTATGCTCCTACTCTTCTAGATGTGAAAAGTATATTTTCGAGTGAGGAAATTGAACAGACAATTCTTTCTTTCATTCCAATAGATAGATATGAGGATCTTCGAAGTTTCTGGCATGAGACACTACCAACATACAAAGAATCAAAGAACTGGCCTGAGATAAAACAAGGTTTTGATAATAAGTTATCCCAAATACTGACTGGAATACTTCTCTACACTTTTGGACAATCTGAAAATTCAGTAAATATTTCTTCAATTATTCGAAATTCTAAATTACTTCTAGTAAATCTTGCTTCACAAAATATTGGTGAGGAAGGTATGAGTTTACTAGGTTCACTTCTTATGTCGAAAGTTTGGTTTGAAGCAAAGAGAATTAAATCAGATGAGCGCAATCCATTCACAGTATACGCAGATGAGTTTCAAAACTTTGCTAATAGTGATTTTGCTACTGCCCTTTCAGAAGCAAGAAAATTTAAACTTGAATTAATTCTAGCCCATCAATTTTTCAGACAACTTCCAGATGAGGTTTTCCATGCTGTCATGGGAAATGTTAAATCAAAAATTTATTACAGATGTGGGATTGAAGATGCTCCTGTTATTGCCAAAGAACTACAGGGAAAAGTACTGGAGCAAGAAACAGTAGAGGTTCCAGAATTCAATGCAAATGTGAAAGTTGGAGAGGATGTATTTTCGATTTATGTGTCTCAGGAGAGATCAAAAAATCTAAGTAATGAACAGGTTGAAGAGTATGTGAATAAATCATATGAGAACCATGCAATGAGTAAAGAAGATGTTGAAAAATTGATAAATAGTCGCAGAAATTGGTTTGTAGAAGGTTGTCAAAGTTATTTACAGCCTACTGCATCCGAGCAATAACTAAGTTGTACATTTAAAACTAAATCAGGTACCCAATCGAATGTAGTGGTAGGTCGCTACGTAAACTGACGGGAGTGATTGGGTGGATTCTTTCAGACTCCACCCAATCACTCCCTCGACAAACTATACATGTGTACACATGGTTTGTCGCAGTTTACTACGCTAGCAGGTATGGTTTAGGAATAATGAAATTAATATGGGGAAAATATTATTAAGTAAAAATCAAATAGAGTTAATGAATGTAATACAGTCTTTTAGGTTTATGCCTCAGAAGGCTTTGTTGGATATGGTGAAAATGATGGGGCTGTATAAGTATAGACAATCACTTGGATATGCAGTTAGAAAGTTAGAAGAGGTTGGGTATATAGATTCTTTTTTATATGGGAATAATTGGAAGGTTCTATATATCACTTAT
>JAGQLH010000091.1 GCA_020429465.1 Candidatus Dojkabacteria bacterium
ACACAAATAGCACAAATAATACAACTGGTGCAGGTTACATAGCGATAGTAACAGCAGGGACGTTGCGGTTGCACGATTTTTACGCTAAGAATGCAGCAGGTGGGGTTATCTTCGGTGGTGGTGCAGGTAATCTAATAACGAGTAATGTTATCTTACAAGCAACAAATATAGGGGGTGGTAGCTCTTTTGAACCGATAGCAGGATTAGTTGGATTTACTGTTACTTATTCAGGTAGAACAAATATGAATTTAGCAACTACTCCGACTCCACCAATAACTCAAAACGTAACTGGGAACAAAATAGTTGATGCAAATATAACGATTTAGATTATTTATTAATTAGGAGATAAAGCAAATGGCTTTACAAGCAATGGCAAACATATTAGGTGGTGGTGGTTCGGGTGCAGTCCGACTATTATTCCCTGCTATAACAGGTTCTGAAATCACAAATTGGGATGCAGACACTGTTGATTTAACTGGTATTACTAGTTTAAAAATAGATTACGCTAACAAGCGAAAATCTACAGAATACGAGTCTGAAAGAACAATCAGAGGTGTAAACGTTAGAGCAGCGAAAAAAGATAAAACATTAGATGCAGTTACAGGGACAATAGTAGCAGCAGAAGGTCAAGCATCTTCAGTTGAAATTGGGTTCTATGCAAATGATGCTATTTTATCTAAGGTAAAAGCAGCTGTCGGAAGTTCTGACCAACCAGTTATAGCAATATGGGCAGGTGGTGAAGTTGATGGAGGTTTACCAAAAGATTATCACTTATTAGGATATATCGACGGTAACTTAGCTGAAGAGTATAAAGAAGGTGTACAAACATATACTATCAAGATTGCAGGTGGTGTAGGATTCACTGAAGACGATGGTTCACACACTGGTTACATCGCAGCATTTAAAACTACTCCGGGTCTTTTGGCTGCTGATGGTTTTGATGATACTACTGAAGCAGTAACTTTAACAGACGTAACTGCAGGAAATGTAACGACTCTATTATCAGGTGAGATACTTGAAGTAACTAGAGCATAATACCCTTAACTCGGATGAGTGGGCTTAGTCAGATGAGCCCACTCTTCTTTATAAACGACAGACCAAATGGCTACTTATAGACAAAATGATACTACTTATGAAGATGGTTACGGCGAGCTAACTATCACTTACATGATTTCCGACACGTGGGATGGTCTATTTACTTCCACCTCTTACGCTGTCAAGATCATCGAGCCAACCAAATTAAAATTTAAAAGAGAGCAAAAGATAGGGCAACTTGCCTTAGATGAGTTCAAATTCAAGATAAACGAAACGCTCTTTAGCTATGACGATTCAACAATTATCGACTCACCAAAGACCCAACTTGACATAGAAAGGGACTTATTGTCCTTATGCTTAGCTTCTGACGTAGGTTCTTTAACATACATTGGTGTATTCATTAATGCGAGTGCCACTCCTACAATTGGAGAGTCGATATACGTTGGAGCTGTAAACTCTAAAACAAGTTTTGACGATCAGTTCTGGCATGATGATGAATATGGTGTAGCACCGACACCGCTACGAGAATATGATTTTGAGAGTTTACCAAGTGAGGAGGCGGTCTTTAATCATTATTCGCTTCAAGATATTGTCGATAGCATTGATTCCACCTGGGAAAATACTTTTGTCTTCAACGGCAGAGGATTCTATAAAGAGGGTAGCGTTGAAACTAGAATACCAAGATTAGTCCACGTTCACGAGCTTTTCAAAAAATTAGTAAGTGTGTACGAGGGGCTTTTGTTAGCAGGGGGCTTTGGCACTTGGAATTTTTCTTTTGCTAATTCCAAAATGGACGGCAAATACTCTCCTGTTCGGTGGAGGAGAGCATTTGAGAGCAACTTGTTTGGGCCTATTGTCGGTGGTGAGTTGTTGATTAATAGCTCCTTAACCCGAACTGTTGATATTTGGAATCAGATAAAGATATATGATGACGAAGCAAGGGAGTTATATATATCTGCTCAATATATTCCAGATTCCAGTTATGGTGGTCCTTATGTTCCGTATAGTGTTGTAAAGCCAAATGTGAACACTGGGACAGACGATAGAAATGAATACAACCTTACAGCGGCTGAAGACTATCTATGGCAGAATATAGATAGGACAGAAAATACATTTACAGGGTTGCTTTATAGCATAGCCACTGACTTAGGGTTGTCTTTAAAATTTACTTTTACTGCAAAAAGGAACGTGACAATCAGCTTTGTATCTAAAAGTGCTAAAGCTTCAAACTCAAAAATATACTTGCGTGACGTATCTAAGGCATCAGGTGAGATAAATGAATTAGAAAAAAGGGATGATAATAGAAAGTTAAGAGGGTCTGTAAGTTATTTAATTGCAGAACCAAATGAAAACAACTATAAGTTTAGTGAAGTAATAAACCAATTAGACCCCCACGTAGCGAGTGACGGATACCCTCTGTTTGAAAAGGGAGTGAGGGATAGTGGCTTAAAGAACACAATATCTATAGGTGCGACTGTGTGGGGAACTTATGGCGATATAAAATGGAAACCATTAGAAATTAATACAACTATTCCTAAAGGAGATGCCAATACTGGTTGTGTGTTAAAAGTAGTTCAAATACCATACAATATGTATCTATCTGACTCAAGCGGCAATAAATTTGCACTCAATAAAGTAATTGGTAACTCTGTGCCTTACAACTCTGTCAGTTTCTCTAATCAACTATATATGAAAGTAGATAAGCGAGTAGGCGAAACTAATTGTCCAGATACGTACTATACACAAATAGGCAGATTAGAAATCAAAGAAGAAGGCACTGACAAGTATTATTATTCTCTAGCTGACTATGTCAATAGAACTAATACCAAAGACCAAGAGAAATACAGCACAAAATACAAATTGGATATTCCGTATTTAATGTGTGCTTCAAATTCATCAGATGGTAGTTCGCCAACAATTTTCAATCTTGGTATAGATAAGATAATTGAAATTGACGGACTTGATTACATTATAGATGAATATGAAATCGACTTACAAAAACTAAATGTGAAGCTCCAAATTAGTGCTATTGGCAGATTTGAATATGGGACAGCTACAGGCAGGGATGATGATGGAGTTGTCGGCTTCACTATACCTTCCGAAGTAGATGATTCACCTGAGATTATATCAGATTTGACATTAAGAAACTCTGGTATCAAAGAAGGTGAGTTTGTCTCAAGAGTTTCAGAAACAGAAGTAGAAAGAACAGCCCCATTAGAGGCTCATTATGGTCGATTGCTTGGAGTTGCTAGACACGATGCTGACCAAGACGACCCATTAACAGTACAAACATCAGGAGATGTAGAAATCTCGTGGCTATCAGGGAGTGTCAACGATGCAGTATTCGTAAAGAAAGTATCAGCAACGCAAAACCTTTCTACTACACCAATAACTACTAAAACAGTAGATGAAGACCTCTACGCCGAAGTTGGTAGGGTTGTAGGTACAAACATAATGAGAATAGGTATTAAGGAGCATTTTGTAATAGAATGAGTATTTACATTAAATATACCAATGACAATTGGGTTACTGACACTAAAGTCACGCTTGACCCTATACTCGACCGTACAATAGTTTCTACTTCAAAGGTAAAGGGAACATCGCTGAGGGGTTATGATTTTTCTCATAGACTATATAATAAAACTAAGAGACTGATAAGAATATCGGCAGACCAGCTTCAAACTGACACTCAAAAGCAAAATATAAGAGACATTTGGACAGCTGGTGGACTGAAATATTCTAGCGATGATGTTACATATTTCGATGTCGTGTTAAAAGACGATGGCGATTATAGTCCAGAGCTAATTGATGATGATGAGAACTTAGAAGAAATCGAATTTGTTCTAATATACAGGGAGCCTAACTAATGGCAGTATTTAATGTAAATAACTTGCAAGGATGGAAGCACCTGCCAGTTGATGGTATAGTATTCTTCTACAACGATAGCGATGATAATGTTGACAAGGTTACTGTAAGGAATATACTTGAAGGTGCATCGTGGTCGATAGAAGAAATAAAGAGTAAATATAAAGATAGAAATGGTGTGTCTAGAGTTGTAGGATTGCTCTTAAAAGGCAGTATTACTTTATTAGAGAACAAGACATATTTACTAGGTGCTTTACCAGTATATATGCAACAAAATAATCCAGTTGATATATTTATCGGTTTGAAAGGTACTTATTCGAATGCAGATGAAAGCAAATTAAGATTCGATTTGAATAAGACGAAAATGGGGAGTTTCTCAACTACAGTTACTACAATATCCAGTGACGGAGAAGACACAAAAATTAAAATAGATTTTTTAGGCAGGATACATCCTGACCGTTTAAACTTAAGTCCAACATATACACTATAGGAGTTAGAAATGTCAGAAGAGCAGACCAACTATGACGATATAAAAAAAGCTGTCGAACAGCTAGAAGACGAAATAACAATCCCGATTACCAAACCGAACGGAGATATTGTGAATGTTTATTACAAATTCAAGAATCTCAATTATAGACAGATAGAATCTACAAAGATTTGTATGCTTGTTTGGGATGAGAAATTGAAGAATTTACCAACTACTATTGCTACCTTGCAGCAAGCACTATTTGAAGAAGCTGATGTTCGGGGAATGGCAATGATACTATATACGAAAGATTCTAAAGGAAATCCAAAACCTTTTATGGGTGGAGACATCAAGCAACACGAACCTTATGAGTTATTAAGTTATACAAATGGTGATCAGTATGATACATTAACTATGTGTAGAAATTTTTTTTTAGGAAAATGGGGAGTCACCTCGTTCAATTTCAAGAATCAATTTCTAGATACAGCACAATTATTAATGACCCATCAAATGGAAAACATCCAAAAAATGATGGTGGAAGCAGTAGCCAAGAAAGGATACTCCAAGAAACAGCAGAAGGAAGTAACGGAGCTTATAAAAACACTCTTGACACAATCATTAGTGAACACCTCGCAGGTGGATT
>JAGQLH010000092.1 GCA_020429465.1 Candidatus Dojkabacteria bacterium
TCTGTAATCAGTTAAACCATACAGACGAGCCTTCTGTTCTTTTGTCGGAACATTGAGCGGATACTCCAATTTTTTTGACATAGCCCAGGCAATATTTGGGGTTTCTACTGCCTTACTCGGTAAATGATATAACGAAGCTAATTCTTCAATAGTAATAATTCCCTGTTCCTTCTCATCCAAAAACCTCTGTTCAAATCGACTTGCAACAGACAATTTATCATCGAGAGTCCTTCCTAATAAAATTTTTCTAATACTTGTAAAAATAGTTTTTTTCTTGGATCGAGGACCGATTGAATTCAAATGAGGGGTTTGAAATTGTTTAAATGAAGCAACTGCATCATCCAGATGAGCTTGTAGTGTTGTTATATCTGGACCTTGTGCTAATACTCGAATAGTAAATTGGAATCCGACCTTTGTATTCTTCTTTTCAATCTCAGAAAGTTCAGTATTTTCACCTGACTCAAGTGCCACCTTCTGACCTTCTGAGTCTGTCTTTTGCTTTCGTTTATCAACATACCCTTTCCCAACAGATTGCCACTGGTTTCCAATAGGACGTGTTACCAATTGAATCCACACCTGTTCTTTTCCGGAAAGTTTAGAAATTGCACCAGTGATTGATGCTAATGGGTCAACGTCGAAATTTTGAAATGTACGTATTGGAAGAAACGTATCCTTAACCAAAGATAATTCTACAAGTGCGTGTGGACTCTTTATTGTTTTAAGAGAAGCTGCATAGTCTCTAATATGCTGTATTTGGGCTTCAGGATACTGAGCAAATATTTGATTTTCCACAAACCTCTTGTAGCGCTTTGCAGTAACTACCATAAAAAAAATCCCATAACTCCCAGCCACAATTTCGAATGAAAAATGATCAGGAGATTTCGCTGCACTTTTTACTATCCCATGAAGAGAAGAATACAGTTGCTCTGCTGCCAGAGGACTCTTTTCATTATGCCTAGGGATAGAAATTTTTAAAACCACCCTGTCTTTTTCCGGGATTGTCTCTCTAACTGTTCTGCGCAAAAAAAGGTAGCGGAATAGTACAAGAAAAAATACCAACCCACCACCGACAGAATATACAATTGTCGAAAAGTTAATCTCTATCATAAAATCATTATAGAGGGAAACTGATTAGAAAAGTAGCATACTTTTAAATGGGAAGTTACTCAGTAACTTCCCTTCATATTCTATCTATTTTTGAATTACCGACTGTAGAGTTAGTGCACTATCATTTATTAGTCCCATAACCGCAAAGAAAAATTCCTTAAAGTAAGGAACCCCCAATCCATATAGCAGACTAACAGAATTTACTATACAAATAAGACGAGACTACTAAGAAATTTATTACACTATATGCTTATGTTTTAATAACCCTAGTTTTTCTACCCTACTCCATTGTTTAATTTCATATTCACGTTTTAGCGCAGCAGAACGTGATTCCTGCGTCTCACTATAGACAAGATTAACTGGAATACGGGACCTTGTGTATTTTGCCCCCTTCCCTTCATTATGTTTATTAACACGAGATTCAAGGTCTTTAGCTATCCCTGTATAAAAAGTACCATCGTTACACTCAACAATGTATACAAAATATGTTTCATCTATACGACTCATGAGCTTTATTTTTTACTCTTTTTAAATTCTGACTCGTAAAGACCGATCCAATCTTGCACCGATCTTTTCGTGGCAAGTTTAGCTATTAATTCATATGGAATCTGATCCATTTTTTTAAAACGAATACAGGACTTCCCCATATCTAGCTTAGCTTCTGTGTGATTAGGATATTCAGACACAAACCAATCATGAAGCTCTGTATCAGCATATATCCCCATATGGTAAAGATTTATTGAGTTCTTCTGGTTTGCAATATTAAGAAAAGGTAACGGTAGTTTAGGATCACAGTGGTAACCTTCTGGATAGATTGAATGTGGAACTACATAGCCTACCATCCCGTATGACATTGTTTCTTCAAAACCTTCTGGGAGATTGTTCAAAATAGCCTCACGTATCAATAAAAATGCATCTTTTCGATCATCGGGAAGCTCATCAACGTAGTGTTGCACAGAAGTTGCCTTTGATTGCATAGAGCTTTAACTAATAATTATAATCACAGTATAGCAGGGATAAAAAAACCGACCATAGGTCGGATTTGTGGTTTAGGATTTTGTGGAGCTGGGGGGATTCGAACCCCCGATCTCTTCATTGCAAATGAAGCGCATTAACCAACTGTGCTACAGCCCCATACTGTAAAGACTGTAAGATTATACTATACAGGTAAGGTCAATTTCTACTTCAAACTCCATTTTTGTACTATAATAAGACTACCAAGTTAGTTAAACAAGTCCATGAGCGAACCAACTGCACATACAGCAGAATATGAATCGGAACATCAACGTGCTGTTTCACATGTTTTACATGCACATGCCGACATGTTAATACCTCACAATCCCTTTATTCAGAAGGATAATGAAAGTAGAATTCATCACCAGACACGATTACCGGTAATTGAAGAAGCCACTCTTAACATCCCAAATACAATCTCACACCAACACATTACCTCTCTTGCAGAAACAAAACCTAAAAAGTTTAGACCAATTCCAGAAAGTCATGAATTAGAAGAGGAAAAGATTCCTCCAACATTTCACCAACATGAGCGACAAAACAATCCAGTAATTGCTAATTTTTATGACTCAGATAGATAATAGTAACTATTTATGATAGTTGAATCACCCTACCCTATTTCCTTAAGTAGCGGGTACCCTCAGTTACCTAAAGAACTTTATTTCATTCCAGATACCGAAGGTCTTGGAGACACTAAGGAGGATCCTAGGTCCTCGCTCCTCGCAACGCTCTTGATGGGTACGCCATTTGCATCAGATACCAAGCCCATTCAAGACCAAAGGTTAGTTTCCAGTGCCTCAATTGCTACCTACCTTGCAATTAAATCTACAACACAACCTGGGCATAAATTTATACAACTATTTCCTGCCCTTGATGTATATGGAGATCCAGAGTCTTATAGAACTAAAGAACTACCAGAAAATCTTCGTGAGCCTATAAATATCGATATCGACTTGGAATCCGGCAAACCCCGGCTTAGACTTGATACAATCCGGTCAACGCTAGCAAGAGACGATGTTGATTCTTTATTCCTAATGCATCCGAATAATCCATACGGTGAATTTTTTGAGAAAGAAGAACTCTACGCATTACTAACAATCATTGCTGAAACTGGAAAAACACTTATAGTAGATGAAATACTTGGTGTTCATAATTACCCAGAGAATATTCAAAGTAGCGTACTAAAGATTATAAAAGATATGGGGAATAAAGCTCTCAATACACTCTTTTTAAAAGAGACTGGCAAACTTCTCCCAAAAAATCATTACGGAGGGAAAGTTGCAGGATTATACTCAATTGGTTCAGTAGGAATTGAGTCTTTAGATTTTGATGATAAACTACCAGACAAAGAAATTCTAATGAGGCTAGTAAAAACGCTACAACACCCAGAATTTGATTCTATGATTAGTAAAATTAATGAATATGTCGAAGAAAATAAAAGGATCCTCAGATCAGCCTTCAAAGGATGGGAGGTAATTGGATCTACTTACGGACCATTTTTACTACTTCTCTCCCCTTATGACATAGATGAAGACGCTAAAGAATACCTCATTAATACATTAGAATTAACCACTAAATCTTTCAAAGGTTTTTTCCCAAACGAAAGGGTCTACGGAGTTGCACCAGAGATGGTTCGTATCGCAGCAAACAGAGATAGATCAATTATCAACGAATTGGCTAAAAGAGTTACGAATTTGACTAATACAGCCCAAATGAATCCATAAGGACTAAAGAATTTTTGATTAGAGGGGAAATAGTAATTACACTTGTGAAAAACAATTATTTTTTACACCTACTCGACAAAATTAACTGGATTTTATTGGAATGATTGAAGAGTGCTCGTTTGTGGACCCCCGCTTTACGGGACTCACACCATTGTAGTTTTCACTTTGTGAAAAACAATGGTGGAGCCTAAGGACTTGCACCCTATGGTAGACTTTTCCGAAGAATTTCTACAGCCCCATATAGCTTAATGATTTCAAAAGCTCTGTGAGCGTTCTAGGATTTGAACCTAGGACCTCTGTCTTATCAGGACAGCGCTCTAACCAACTGAGCTAAACGCTCACAGAACTTTCAAATAAAACTATCGCTTATACTGAAAGCACATAAATTGTACTACACTTCCCTCATTTAAACAAAAAACCCTGCATGATGCAGAGTTTCAGTAAGCGATTCGCTTCGCAAGAAGCATCTTTGAATACTAAAAGAGTGATAGGTTACTACCGAATAATTCTAGGTTAATAGTTGATCAATTAAGATCAGTATTAGATTTTTTTTTGTTTCCTACTACCCACCGGTAGTAGGTTGACACCAAAACGCTTGTCCTCATACCAGCAAACCTAAAGTTTGAAAGTATAAGTGACTGTCATTTTACTCCCTAGAAAGGAGGTGATCCAGCCGCAGGTTCCCCTACGGCTACCTTGTTATGACTTAGCCCTAGTCGCCAGCCCTACCGTCGTCCTCTCTTATGAGAAGCCTACGGGTAAGACCAACTTCCGTGACTTGACAGGCGGTGTGTACAAGACTCGAGAACGTATTCACCGCAGCTTGCTGATCTGCGATTACTAGTAATTCCGACTTCATGTAGGCGAATTTCAGCCTACAATCCGAACTGAGACCATGTTTAAGGATTAGCTCCACCTCACGGTTTGGCAAAACCCGCTGTCATGGCCATTGTAGCGCTTGTGTAGCCCTGGACATAAGGGCTATGATGACTAGACGTCGTCCCCACCTTCCTCCTCGTTTTGGCAAGGCAGTCTCCAGAGAAATTGTAACACTGGATAGGGGTTGCGCTCGTTGCGGGACTTAACCCAACATCTCACGACACGAGCTGACGA
>JAGQLH010000093.1 GCA_020429465.1 Candidatus Dojkabacteria bacterium
TCTGTATTTATTCCCTGTTCTTTCATTGCATTTACCACAAATTTTGTTACTTGCTCTCTATTTACAACTTCACCCGGTCTAAATGTCCCATCACCATAGCCAGAAATAATTCCTTTGTTCTTTAATGTCTGAATATATGGATATAAACTGTCCGAATTCATAACATCGGGGAAAGATGCACCACTTGTTATTAGATCAAAATCAAATGCTAATACTACAAATTTTGCCATTTGTGCCCTAGTAACTGGGTCAGCTGGTCCATAATTACCATTAGAGTACCCATTTACCACTCCCTCGTTGTAAAGGTTTTCAATATAATCTTTAAAAATTGAGTTACAAATATCAGGGAAGCTTGCTTCACATGCGCTTGATGAACCATTTCCTAATTGAATGACAAGTTCCGGACGAGCGGATTCACCGGCATCAGATGTACTGAAATACTTACCTGTATGTCGTGGGGTATCCGATGAATACACTGCAAGATTTAACATATTTTTTCCTTCTGATAGTGCTTCGGCTACTGCATATGTTACATCAAAGTCGTAATATACAGCAGAACCTCCATTTGGTAATGGATCTACTGATGTAAAAGAAATGTTTTCTGATGCGTAGGGAGCATTATTCCAGTTTATTGTTTGTTCATTAATATCTCCTTCGAAAGTGAGAATTTGAATTTTTGAGGTAGGAGCTTCTGATGGTAAAGAATTTCCAAAATGTTGCATAACTAATTTTGCAGATACTACATCGTTGCCAGATACACCAGATAATGGGAACTGTGTGAAATATTTGGATAGACATGGCCAATCACCCAAATCATATTGATTTTGTACTGCGAACTGAGCAAGTGGACCATTATTACCCAATGCACTTACATAATCATATTTATTCACAAGTGGCCAATCATTAAAATATCCATTTGCAGAAAATGGCGCTCCACAAACTGAATGTCCTCCTACCGCAGCATCAATAACTTCAGCACCATCAATACCATTCTTAATTGAAACTACCTGAGATACAGATGAACTAGATTCGTGCTTAGGAAGACCAAAATGAAGTTCTCCCCAAGAACTTGGATTTGTTTTTGAAAAAGTTTCAGGCCAGTTTGTAGTTCGAATAGTTGATCCCAGATCTTTATCAAACAGTTCAATTCCAAAACGTATAACAGTTCCCTCTGCTGGAGGTGATGAAAGCCCTATACTAGAAAATGGAATAAAGTATGTTGCATTCCATCCCCTATCTATCTGCTCATCATTTGGTCCTTGACCTCTCCATCCCGCATCAATTGTATAGTCAACAGAGTTTTCTTGCCAGCTACCACCTGTACCTGTAAAACTTACTTTGTAATTTGAGTCTTCTTCAAACTGATGATGCTGTGTTCCAAAATAGTAACTTGAACCATCAACTGAAGTGGTTGATTGTGAACCTGTATGTAAAAATAAATCTACAGAATCATATGAATGATATGTATCTTTTGAAAAACTTTGCTGATACTGAAGAATCCGATCGAAATTTGAGATATGCACACGTATCCCTTCATTATTGTATCCTACCCGTACATCAGAATAATTCTCATCTGCTGTAAGATTACCAAACCAAAAAATTGCGGTATCTCCCAAGAGAACTTCACCTGATCCTAGATTCGGAGCGTTTACTCGACGAGTTGCAGCTTGTACAATGAACAGTGGAGTAAGAAGAAAAAAAAGTGCTATGGAAAAGAGGAACTTTTTCATGGTATTTTATTGCAGATGTAATGAAATTATCTTATTCATAATACAACACTTTAGTCTGTAATTAATTACACTGAAATTTTTAAATTTTAAACCATAGCTCATGGATCAATTAATTGAAAAGCGATTCAGTCCCCGTGAATTTAGTGATAAACCAATACCAGAAGACCACATAACTACCCTTCTTGAGGCTGCACAATGGGCACCTTCAAGCTATAACGAACAGCCTTGGAGATTTATTTATGCAACAAAAGATTCAGAGAAAGAGTACGCAACTCTCTATTCGTGCCTAGGTGAATTTAACCAAAATTGGGTTAATACACCACTTCTATTACTTACCGTGGCAAAATTAAAGAACTCACGGGGAGATAACAATGATTATGCAGAGCATGATTGTGGTCTAGCACTTGAAAACCTATTGCTTGAAGCAGTATCGCTAGGATTACATGCTCATGCTATGAGTGGATACGACAGAGAAAAAGCTAAAACACTTCTTGGTATTCCTGAAGGATACAAGCCTATGGCAATGGTTGCTGTAGGGTACTTAAAAGATGGAAAAACTATTGAGGAACTACGAGAAGGTAGAGAACGGAAACCACTTAATGAATTAGTCTTTAAAGGAACCTGGAGTACCGATTAAGTTTAATTACTAGTTACTATTTTTTATTCATATTTATCCCATGTCAGATCCAAAAATCACTTACCAACAGGTAATAGATCAACACCTTAAAATTCTCAAAAATCTACAATATGACTCAGGATTATTTGCAGCTTCTAGCAAAGAAGTGAGTACCGGATATGATAAATCATGGTTACGTGATAACTTTTATGAATGTCTAGCATTCGAAGTCCTTGGGGATTGGGATACTGTTGAGAAAACATACAATGCATTACTCGATGTATTTTTAACACATGAAGAAAAAATTGACTGGGCAATTTCGCATAAACCCGGCGAACGTTTTCAGTATATTCATGCACGAGTCCATCCTGAAACATTTGAGGAATTTTGGGAGGAATGGGGTAATAAACAAAATGATAGCATTGGGGCAATTTTGTTTAGAATAGGAGAACTGGAACATAATCACAAACGTAGTATTCTAAAATCTGAAGATCATAAACGAATTGTAAACAAACTTGTTCAATACCTTGGAAGTATTGAATACTGGCATGATAGAGATAGTGGAATGTGGGAAGAAGATGAAGAAGTACATGCATCATCTGTAGGAGCATGTGTTGCTGGTTTACGTGCTGTCGACCAGCTTCCTGATATTGAAGTACCTGAAGAACTTATTACCAAAGGAGAAGAAGCGCTTCATGCACTCTTACCTCGAGAATCAGAGCGTAAATTTGTTGATCTCGCTTTATTATCACTAATTTACCCGTACAAAGTGGTTTCAAATGAAGAGCGAAATCAAATTCTTGATAATGTTGAGTATCATTTAACTAGAGAACGTGGAGTAATACGATATAAAAATGATTACTACTACAATAAGAATGTTGATGGACATAGTGAAGAAGCAGAATGGGTGTTTGGACTTTGCTGGTTGGCAATAATTCATGAACAATTGGGAAATATTGCTAAGGCAAAAGAAATAATTGATACCTGTATTTCTCTTGATACCGAACAAGGTATGCCAGAATTATACTTTTCAAATTCACCAGACTTTAATGAGAATACTCCTTTAGGATGGACAGAATCCCTCTTTATAGTTGCATTACATGGGATGAATGAAAAAATACTTTCAGGAGAGACAGTGCACTCAAAACCTGATTAGTATCCAATTGTAAAGATTTGGCTCGTCAAAATTAAAACAAAAGATCAACACTAATGGATAACTTCTTTGAAGAAATTTCACAATACTTTAAACGTTCAATAATACCTAATATAGGTACCATTGCAACTTTTACTGCAGTGATAATTACAAGTGGTTTCGCTGCCTATAGATTATCTCAAATCCAGTTTGAACAGCCTAAACCTATACCTGAAACAACTAGTATTCCATCTGAAAAAGATTATGCATTTCAGCCTAGTCAGGAAATTACTAAGCCCATTAAGAAAACAAACACATTTGGAGAATTATTACCTCCGGATATGCAAATTCTCTCTGAGGCACAAAATGAAGATACTACTACAGTTGTCTCTTCCTCAACACAACTACCTAAAGGTTCTCAGTCAAGTAAGTCTCAAACAATTAATACTGAACAAAGTGAGACATTAAGTTGTAGAATAACCCTCTGGGGGAAATTATATGATGTGACAAATTTACGTAAAACACATTCAGGAGGAGATACTTTCGTATGTGGAACCGACATGTCAACCTCATACCAAATGCAACATGGCATTGATCTTGGTCGTATGAGTCAATATCTAATTTCGACAATTATACCTACTATTTCCCCACCAGTTGGAACGATTACTCCCACTGCGACACTCACTCCAGAGCCTACTACAACACCGACAACTACATTAAGTTCATGTATTATTACATTGTGGGGTAAACTCTATGAGGTAGGAGTTTTAAAAACCATACATTCAGGCAGAGATATTTTCGCATGTGGAACGGACATGTCTATTTCTTACCAGATGCAACATGGCATTAATCTTAGTCGTATGCAACAGTACTTTATAGGGGAAATCACCCCAACTCCAATAGTGACTAGTACACTTACTCCTACACCAACAATGACATCTACCCCATCAAGTACCCCAACGCCATCTCAAACATCGACTCCAGTCCCAACAAATACTATTACACCAACTCCTACGAGCTCAAGTACACCTACAGTTACTCCAACAACATCGCCTTCTGTTACAAGCACGCCAACTCCCAGCCCAACACCAACTCCTACTCAGTCGAGCACACCTACTCCCACACCTACTAGCTCGGGTATGACTGAATCAGAATTAGCTATTCATAACAAAACAGGTGATTGTTATATTGCATATAGTGGAAAAGTATACAATGTATCCTCTCATAAAGAATGGAATAATTGTAGACACCATGGTATTTCTGGAGGGATCGATATTACTTCTGTATTTCCACACCCAACCAGTTACCTCAATAGTCTTACAATAATATCTGATTATAGTGGGTAAAATTT
>JAGQLH010000094.1 GCA_020429465.1 Candidatus Dojkabacteria bacterium
GGTTTGGAATGCGGTAGATGAACCAATGGGAATTTCGTTTGGTGGAAATGTTTTATATTCAAATAAGTGCTGTGATAGAACAACACGTGTAGTAAATATTTCAACACCGAATTCAGATTTCAATGGTCCTGCAGGTACTACAAGTTCCACATGGAATTACTACTCTTATGATCTTAATACCAAAATACCAGGATTTAATTCAGAATATTATTTCCCAGTAGCGTCATACACCAAACCATATGGAAGTTATGGTAATGAGAATGGGTATTACGGATTCCATGGAGATACTGTAGCCCCTATCACCTATAATGGAAAGGTCTACATGCACAGGAGTAATGCCATCATTGCATTTGGTTCGGGAGGTAGTACGACAGAATCTGCAAAGGTTACTCGTGCTTCTGTTACGGATAGTACTATCCAAATTCCAACTGACCAAGAAGTGGTAGCAGAATTAGAATCCGAGATCCAAAAGATTATTTCTGCAGGTCATTTAAGACCTGGGTATCATAGTACGGGAATATTTGATCTTAACGCAAAGGCTGAGTGTGGTGATGAACTTATAGATTACTGGAGTACTCCCGGAGAAAACATATACATTCTTTTAGCTGCATTACCACATCTTTCCCCTAGCACTCAAACTGCTTTGAGATCATATATTCAGAATGAGTATCAAAATTATGGACCAGGTACCTATACGGATATTGGGTGGTCATCAGGTGTACAACGTGAGGCTTTTATAACCCCAGATGATGTACAAAGTATGATGAGTAGCTATCCAGCTGAAAGTACGCATTCCTCATACGGCACAAAAGGTGGGTGGGATGTGAATCCATTAAACGTGTATGCAGCTTGGAAGTATGCGTTGGAATTTGGAAATGCAAATGAAGTATATAATTCTATAAAAGGAAGATTAGACGCACCACTTTCTAATGCGGTTTTAACTGAAAAACCATATCTAGCGAATGCACAAATTGCTGGCCACATTGGATACTTAGAGCTTGAAAAGTTAGCAGGTCAACCAGAAACAGCATCTGTACGTTCGAACTTAGATCAATTGATAAGTACTCGGATAAATACATTTTCAAAGGATGCTCCAGCTACGAATGGAACAAGTGGGATTTACTGTAGGTCTCTTAATGTTGCAAGAAATTTCATGTTTATGCCACCAGAGGTAGCGCAAATCCTTAAGGATTCTAAAAAATCTGAGGTTCAAACAGCATTAGGCGAGTATGAAGATCAGGCACCTTACTGGTTTGTTTCAAAAGCAGAAACAGCGTACGGAGAAGGTTCGTTAACTCATTTATATGACTATAATGCACTTTTTCAAGCAAAGGCTTTGATTGTTGAAGAGTCAACTGATCAATTAGGTAAATATATCGATGTTCCTTCAATGGAACGTGGAGATCTTTACCATATTCAGAATCTGGTAAGCTACCTTGGGACAGAGCCATGTGAAGCTTCGTTCCCAGATATCTGTGGGAGTATTTTCATTGACTATATAGAAGGGTTACATTCTGCGGGTGTCGTAAATGGATATTCTGACGGTTATTTTAGGCCGAGTAATCCTGTAACCAGAGACGAAATGGCAACCTTTATAAGTAGAGCTTTTGGATTTGGTGTGAATACCGGAGGTGTTGCTTTCCCAGATGCAGGTTCAAGCAATGCGCACTTTGAATCAATTCAAACACTAAAGAATTTAGGGGTAATAGGGGGGTACTCAGATGGTACCTACAAACCTTCAAACTATGTTACTCGTGCAGAAGTTACTAAATTTATTGCAAATGCGTTTGAGAAAAAAGGAATTGTAACAACAGGAAGTCCTACACATTCATTTCCAGATATAGATTCTGACACACAATCAAAATTTGGAGGGTTTATAAATTTCGTCACTAATAAAGAGTCCCAAGGAGAAAAGATTATGAAAGGCTATTCAAATGGTAATTTTGGGCCAGGTGATAACTTAACTAGGGAGCAGATGTCGAAGGTCGTATTTTTGAGTATGGAGAGTTTGTAAAGAGTGTCTTTTGATGTCGATGGGGTAATTTGGATAATAGGGACAACACATTGTGTTGTCCCTATTCATTCTATTATGCTTATTTTTACTATTCCTTTGCTTCCATCTGTTCAAGTCGGAGAACGAAATCACTTAAAGAATTCATGTAGTTAATGTATGCGTTATAGGGGGAATCATAAGGACTAAAATATTTGTGAACATCTCCATCATTCCAATACTTCGTACACATATAATAAAAGTGGTCAGAAGTCTGAAGTCGTCTCCACATTTCAAGTAACATATCTTTTTCCTCTCGATTCTTTTTTCCTTTTGTAACTTCAAGTACATTTTCTTCTATTTCGTAGATTGCTTTTAATGCTGAATCTTGAACGCTATTACCTACCCATGCAGATAGGTCTCGGCTTTCATCTGCCCATGAAACAAGATGATGTACATCAATATCCCCATGAGTTCTGTATAGCTTTATGGTCTCACTTGGTGTTTTAAAGCCAATCCCCCTCTTGAGTAACTCACCTGGTAAGTGCTCGAGAAACTCAAAAATACCTGTATCTTCCCACTGATGCTCACCGAATGATTCGTAGTCCATAAACAAGTTAATAGTGTTACCTTCAGCCTGTTCGATCCAGTCAGCAAATTTTTCAACAGTCAGTGGATATCCTTCCCAACCTTTATTAGAGAACCTAAATGCAATGTCATCGGATAGTTGGTAATTTTTTGTAAGAAGTCGTATTTTTGGATTTCTTCTTTTTGTAAATGTCTCTTCGTCAACAATTTTTCTATCTGCAGGGTGTAGGTCGCATGTCTTTGCGTTATAAACATAATTAGGGCTTTTGCCTTTCATATATGGGTCCCACCCCTCAGAAACAATACCGTTAAAACCTAATAGTCGTATAAAATTTGCAACCTCGTTATTGTAAATAAGCTCTGTATTTCTAAAGAAAATAGGCCGCCTTTTAAATAATTTCCAAATAAGTGATCGGTGCAATTTAATCTGTGTAATGAATTCCTGCTTAGACTGAAGCCATGATAAAGAGTGGTAATAAGTCTCATTAAAGAGTTCGACATTTCCAGTGTCAACTAATTTTTTAAAACTAGTAATAACCTTCTTATCGTATTTTGCAGCTTGGTCAAGAAATGTTCCAGAAAGTGACAAGCTAACTCTAAATTCTGGGTATTTCCTGAGAAGTTTCAAAAGCAATTTATTGGTTGGGTAGTAGGATTTTTCTGCTACTTTATGAAAAACTTTCTCATTTGTTCCATCTCCGAATCCTTCAAAAAGTTCTTTCTGTGAATTTATATGAAGAATATTTAATTTTGAAAGTCTCCATGGTTGGTGAACCTGGAAATAAAAACATACCGATTTCTTAGCCATATGAGCAGTGAATATAATAACTAACGTTAGATTTTTGTTATTTCGTGGTAAACATTTACTATTTTCTCGCTTTGTTTATCCCAACTTAGACGACGTAATTCTTCTTCGGCATTCTGAGCCATAACCAAACCGAGAGGTTCGTAGCGAATGACTCCGAGGATTTGGTTGGCAAGCTCATCAGTATCCCAAAAATCTACTTTTAATGAATTTTGTATAACTTCTGATACTCCAGATTGTTTAGAAATAATAACAGGAGTATTATTTTTAATTGCTTCTAGTGCAGTAATGCCAAATGGTTCGGAAACAGAAGGCATGACATATACATCGGCCATTTGATATGCTTTATCAATTTCTTTATGATCCATAAAACCAGCAAACATTACTTTCTTTTCGATACCTAACTCTATACTTCTGTGAACAAGTTGTTGGAGCATATCACCTGTTCCCACAAAGACAAATTTAACTCGTTTCTTATGACGAAGTACTTTTTCTGCTGCTTCTAGAAGATATTCTGCTCCTTTTTGCAATGTTAATCTACCAAGGAAAAGGACTATTTTGTCAGATTTGTTTATAGTAGTTGGTAGTCGTTTTGCTTCATCGTACTTATCTATGGCATTATGTACAACTGATATTTTATGTTCTGATATTCCGTAATATTGCATAATTTTTTGTTTCGTAAATTCCGAAACTGCAATTACCTTATCAGCTGCTTCCATTCCTTCTCGTTCTATGTCGTATACTGCTTGATTTGGATTTCCACCAGTCCTATCAAATTCCGTTGCATGAACATGCATTATGAGTGGTTTATCACTTACGCTTTTTGCAACCACACCTGCTCTTGCAGTCATCCAGTCATGGGTATGAATAACACTATGGTTGTTTTCCTTCGCTATAGCTAGTGCTCGGTTTGCATACTTTTCAACTTCTCGTACTAAGTCCGTTCCATAGAGTTGCTTTGCATTAGAATCTGGATCTAGATACTCGTACGATTCTAGTTTATCTTTGAGTAATAATTCCATTCGCTCTTTAAAGTTTTCTACACCCTCGTAAGGGGATATAAAACTATCTACAGAGATTTGACTTAAGATGTGATGAGAGAGGGTATCTATCCGAATTTTTGAAGCGTTTATAATTTTCAATATATCTTGGTCTACTTCGTAAGGCATTTTCGGTAGGACAAAGATAACTTCCATCCCTTGTTTTTTGAGGCTATGAATAATTGACCGCGTGACAATCCCTAAGCCCCCTGAGTAAAACGGGGCGTATTCCCAACCAAACATGAGTACGCGTGGAGAGTTCA
>JAGQLH010000095.1 GCA_020429465.1 Candidatus Dojkabacteria bacterium
TTTTTTTATTTTAGATCCCTGACCTTTCAGGGATGACACAATAGAAATTATCATGTCCGATTGCTTATTTTGCAAAATTGTATCTGGAGAGATTCCCTCTCTAAAGATTTATGAAGATGAAAAATATCTAGCCTTCTTAGATGTTTTCCCTATGACAAAGGGGCATACACTTGTTATTCCAAAAAAACACTATGCTAAAGTCTGGGATGTAAAAGAAGTTGGAGAATATTTTGAAATAGTAAGAAAGATAGCCCTTGAATACAGAGTCAAAACAGGGAATGAAGTACGAAGTATGATATATGGAGAACAAATATCACATGCTCATATACACCTCTTTCCTTTCAATGGAAAATGGAATGAAGCGATTTCGAATATTAATCCAGAGCAAATGCCTACAAGTGAGGGTCCAGGTATTCAGGAAACACTACACATCACCTAAGTTCTTCAAAACTTCCTTAACTAATTGAACATCTTTATGCATTTGTTCTACTAATTCTTCAGTGGATGAAAAATCTAAGGTTGGGCGTATAAATTCGATAAGTTCTAGACGTATAATATGATTGTATACCTCTTCATTAAATTCCAGAACATGTGCTTCGAGTAAAGCCGTATCTTCATTAAATACTCTCCTCGGTCCATAGTGTACTGCTGTTGTATACTTAGTATCATTAATATATACATACCCTGCATATACACCGTATATAAAATCAGCTAATTCGTCACTTATTTTAATATTAAGGGTGGGAAATCCCAACTTTTTGCCATCCCCAGATCCATGAACGACTTTTCCCATGACTATAACGAGTGGACTCATGAGTAGAACCTATAGTATAATATAATGTATGCACATTGCTTATGCATGAGTATACACGATCTTAACAAGCAATGAGTAGACCTTTTCATAGAGATACTAGGGTATTTGAGGAATATTAGATAACTACCTACACAGGTAAGAATCAGGATTATTATCTTTCTTCGCTTATCTTACTATCTTTATGAAAAGGAGGTGGTGATTATTTTGGGGCACCCACCCGGTGAATTAGGCCTCTTCCTTCCTAGAAAGGCCAATCACCCGGAGGGTGCCCCGCCACGAGTGTGGTAAAACACACTCGGCGCTAGGTGCTGGGAGAGAAAATCTTGGATTCACTCCGAGATTTTTGAGATTTTTCTCTTTGACTCCCCAGCACCTAGCTTAGGTTTTTCTTGTGATGTTTTCTAACTCACAGCAAATCCTATTTCATTTCACCATCATAAAACTACTCATTGCTTATACCTTATACTCATATACTTGCGTTAGAATGCTACTATGGGCTATAATTTCCAAACTCAAATAATTGAGTACCATTGTAGTTACCACTATATGGTTTTGCTCATTGACAGTGTTTGATTAAAAATTCCAAAACGGACTTATCCAGCAATTCATCTGTGTTGGATTATTGAATAGGTCCGTTTTCATTTAGGACATGCCGAAAGGCACCCAGGGGGCAAGCTCAGCTTGCTCTATGATGTGTGGGAAGCACATCGAGAAGAGGCCTCTGGGTGCCTTCTTATAATAGAGTTGGAAGAAACTTTTTGTTTCTTCACCACCATACAACTCTATTTAAAACCAAACTGGCGTATGCTGGTTTAAAAATTATTGGATTTCGGTCTATAATTTCAAACCTCCCTCATACGCCTAAAAAATCAATCAATCACTGTCAATTTACTTTCTTGTATTTGATTCACCTACTTCTTCTGATAGAATTCAATTACTGAATAATCATATTAAACTTTCTTATATACCTATATCCGTGAAGTATTCCAAGGAAATTAAACTTTTTTTACGTAGTCTTTTTATTACGTTTGTATTTGGAATTGTACTTTCAAAGCCACTTGGCTCAATTGCACATTATCTTCTACCGGAAGGATATGATAGGCTTGGTAACTGGGGAGGAATGGATTCGGTCTACGAAATGGCGATCTTCTTGCCTATAGCGACAGTCAATTCCTTACTATTATTTCTGTCAACAAAGTATTTGCAGTATTCACTTCGATACAAGTCAGAAAACTATAAGGTACGTATCTTTTTTGAACTATTACTTCCTTTATTGTTCGTGGTATTCCATCCTATAACTCTTATATTGGCGTATAGCTGGATATTTTCATTCCACGTATACTTTTTTGAATTAGGATATAAGTTTCATTTATTTTACCCAGCTCCCATTATCATACATATCATACTTTTCGTATGGCAAGAAGTTACTATCGCTACAAAGAATCACAAATAATTATTATTGTGGAAATTTATGGGTGAAATGTGCAGCTATAACCAAAAAGCCTGTCACGTAGAAGTGCATCAAGGAGGAAATATATTTAGATGTCCTCATACTGAAAAAGTTTGTCTTTTTCGTGCTTTGCTTGCTACTGGGATTCTAATAGGACAACATACGGGCAGTTGTCCCCTAGGATCAGAACAAGATATGGGAATGGACTCTCGTTTTCACGGGGACGAAGGAACTGATTGAGATTTCTTAAGCATAAAATTATCCCCGCCCGATTACTGTACAAAGACCTGCTTTTACATCATTCTCAACTTTTTTATATTTCACACCTTTCTTTTCTGTTCCGTCTGCATAGCGAACAGTAACTTTGTCATTTCTTCCAATATTAGTTGTATTCCGTTTTGTCTTTTGAGGCTGTGTTCGTGGAATTGATTGTTGTTCAGCTCCAGCTTTAAGAACTGATTGTGCTGCTGACTCTAATTCACGAGACCCCGTAGTAACGTCTTTTACCTCTTTTTCATTTGTTTGCATCTGTTCTTGTTCTGGTTGTGCGGTTCGGACTACTCGTCTAATCTTAAGTATTCTTCGAGCTGCTTCTTGATCTATGTCTGCAATAAATTTGTCAAAAAGCTCAAATCCTTCATTCTTATACTCAACCAATGGATCTTGCTGTGCAAAACCTCGGAGGCCAATTCCATCTCTAAGAGCTTTCATTGCATCCAAATGATCTGTCCAAAGTTCATCCATGGTTCTTAGTACCAAGACTTTCGCAACTGCTGGCAAATCATTACCAAATTCATCTACTTTATCGTTAAATGGTTTTTCGACAATATTCTGTAGTATTTTTTCTACCTCTTCTTGCTCCTTGTCTTCAAGAAGTATTCGTATCCGAGCCTTTGGAGTTGCACCGTCTGCACTATACCCAGCAGCTTTCATTCCTGCCATAAGTGATTCATCTTGGGCTAAATCAAGAAAATCATCAACCACTTTTTCACGATCAACGTCATCTTTTCTATCTACTAGAAAATGTTTTTCGACAATGGCTTTTACCTCTCCGTGTAATTTTTCACGAAGGAATATCTTCAACTCCTCTAATACGTTTTTTGTATTCGCATCATCCCCTTCTTTTTCAATTAGTTCTTTAATCTCACGTTCTGCTTTATCGATTGTGTCGAGTAATCTTCTTCTACGAGAGTAAAATATTTCTCTCTGTTGATTAACAACGTCATCATATTCAACAACTGTCTTTCGAGAATCGAAATGCATACCTTCCATTCGTTTTTGCGCAGTTTCAATTGATCTACCGACAAGACCAGCTTCTATTGGCATATCTGGTGGTAAATTAGTCATTGTCATTATTTTTTCTACAAATTGCCCACCTTGAATACGCATAATTTCGTCATCCAACCCTACATAGAATCTAGTCATTCCAGCTTCTCCTTGTCGACCTGATCGTCCACGAAGCTGATTATCAATTCGTCGTGACTCATGCCGCTGTGTACCAAGTACCGCAAGGCCTCCTAGTTCTAATATTTCTTTAAACTCTTCATCACTTGCATGTTTACCTCCAAGTTTGATATCTGTACCACGACCAGCCATATTGGTTGCAACTGTAACCGCACCACGTTTACCTGCATTTGCAACAATCTTTGACTCACGTTCATGGTATTTTGCATTAAGTACTTCATGCTTAACTCCTCTATTCTCAAGAATTTTAGATACATACTCTGAATCCTCAATAGAAGTAGTACCAACCAATACTGGTTGTCCTTTTTTATTTATTTCCTGGATCTCACTTGCTACAGCTTTAAATTTTGCTTCACGATTTCTGTATACTCGATCATTATTATCAATACGAATTACCGGTTTATTCGTTGGAACCTCTATGCTTTCTAGGTTATAAATTTTGTAAAACTCTTCTGCCTCGGTCATTACTGTACCTGAACCTCCAGAAAGGATTTTATACAAACGGAAGAAGTTTTGGAATGTAATAGTTCCGAGAGTTTTTGATTCACGTTTAATTTCTACGCTTTCCTTTGCTTCAATTGCTTGATGTAATCCCTCTGAATAACGTCGTCCTTCCAATACACGTCCGGTAAATTGATCAACAATGTGAACTTGTCCATTTCTTACCAAGTAATGTATATCATTTTGGTATAAATGTTCTGCTTTTAATGCATTTTCAAGATGATGAGCAAGTTTATAATCTTGCCAGATATTCTTTACCCCTAGAAGTGATTCCATACGTTCTGCACCTTCATCTGTTAGAACAACCGAGTGAGCTTTTTCATCCACAGTAAAATGTTTTTCCTTTTCAAGTTTAGGTACTAATTGTGCAAAACGAACATAGAGCTCATTGGATTGTGCAGCTGGTGCAGAAATAATAAG
>JAGQLH010000096.1 GCA_020429465.1 Candidatus Dojkabacteria bacterium
TCTCAAAAATCGGGTATACCTCGTCCTACTATTTCAAAGATTGAAAGTGGAAAGCGAAATGTTACGATCGATACCTTAACTGCATTAGCTGCTGCTATGGGAAAGAGAATAGAATTGAATTTTGTTTAAGAATTAAAAGGACCTTGCGAAGCAAGGTCCTTTTCTTTTAGTTTCTAATCCCCCTCTACTACCCTTTGTATACTTTTTTCATCTCTTTATTTCTAAGTACTTTTCTAGTAATTCCTGCGACAACAGTACCTATTAAGAGTGTGCTAGGCAGTACCAATGGCATGAAATCTAGAAGTGGTAATTGGCCAAGTGTTCCCTCAGAACCTTCAATACTTCTTTGAAGAGGTGAAGCAAGACGTTGTTTTGTCCTAATCTGAGCGAGAGAATCTTCTTGTGTTAACCATTCAATTGAATTAATGACAAATGATGCATTTTGATTGATTGAGAAATCAGAGATAATGTCTGCATCTGCAACCATGATTGCTCTTCCCTCGGATCCTTCTTTTGCAAGAATAGAAGCTGCAACAGGGAAACTATCTAGTTCATTTTCGTTGACCTGTCTCCAGTCGTATTCCAGATCAATATTGTATCCATCTGGTGATTGGAATCCAGCTGATTCTGATGTTCTGTATAGTTCTGTTATTTCAAAATTTTCAGCGGTATCATCAATAGTCAAAAATCCACCCCAGTTCATGAGTAGTTTGGATGCACCAGTGGTTGTTGGTGAGTCTCCGGTAGCTAACGGTGCAGTAAAGAATGGATATGCAATTGGTAATTGGAATCCGTTAAGTTGAACTGATTCATGGCTAAGAAGGTCGAATAGTAATCCATCTTCAAGTGTAACTCCAAGGTCCTCGAATAAGCTATTAAGGTTTGACTCTACTGGTGTTGCGAGTAGTTCAAATTGAGCTTCGATTGCTACAGGATCTGCTAATAAGAATACTGAACCTCCATTGGTGAAGTAGTCTTTAATTTTGGTTACTACATCATCTTCAAACTGGACATTTGGTCCTGGTATAAGTAATACAGAAAGATCTTCAGGTATAGTAAAGGTTGTTGTTGGTTCAGGGGCTTCTTCACCTTCAGCTACCTCAGGTAATTCCTCTACAGTAGATTGTACCTGAACAACTTCATATTCCCGTGAAAGAAACTCGTTAAGTTGGCTGTAGCTGTCAAAACCACCTTGTCCTACTGCATTTAGTCGTACTCCTTCAGTAAGGATACCTATTTTGCTTCGTTCGGTGGTAGTAAGATCTTTGATTCTACTTACAAGATCATATTCTAGTGTGTCTGTACTATCAACGATTGGGATAACTTGTGTTTCTTCACCTTTTGCAATTGTGAGTCCTAGGTAGCCAGTACTTATTCCGTAACTATTATTGGCAAGTTGCTCGAATGTAAGTTGTTGTATTCCAACAGCTTCCGCTTCAGCAGCATCTCCTTCATTACTTGTTGATTTGTATACAATGGATACATTTTGATCTCCGATTCGATCAAAATCTCTCAATAAACTGAATATGTCTCGTTGAATACTTTGGAATTGAATTGGAAGGTTTTCCGAATAGTAAATAGTAACTGTTACAGTTTCAGGTAAGGATGAAAGAACATCTTTCGTTGCTCCTGAAATAGAGTTGATTTGATTTTCAGTGAAATCGATTCTCCCTGGAATTCTTTGTCCATACGCAGTTGCTATTACTAAAACAAGTGCTATTACTGCAGTCAATCCTCGAACTGTCATTAGTTGTGGTGCTTTCTTTGGAAGTTTTTGCGAAAGCAAGATGTAGTATGAGAGCAATACAAATAACGAGGTGAATCCTACAAAGTAAATCAAAGTTCTAAAATCAAGGGCTCCGGTAATCGTTGATTGGAATTGAGTAAGAATACTTACATTTTCTATGATAGATGCGAATCCAATAGGAAACATTCGTGCAATTGGTGACCATCCAACAAGTATTCCAGCAAGAACAAGAACGAAGGTGATGAGGTATGATCCTACTTGAGACTTTGAAAGTGATGATACAAATACACCAAAAGACGCCAAAGAAACTGTTAATAATAGTGCTCCAATATACTGTGCAATGATTTTCCCACTGTCAAAATCACCGAATAGGAAAATAAGACTTACTGCAAGATATTCTACAAAGTATGCCAATGCTAAAAATAAAGTGACAGCAGAAATCTTTGCGAGTACAAATTCTAAGATACTTACTGGTTTTGTAAATAGGTATTCAAGTGTTCCATTACTTTTTTCAGAAGAGATGGAACCCATTGTAAGTGCAGGAAGGATGAACACGAGTGTGAGTGGAAGCATTTGGAATAATCCGTCCAGTTGTGCTCTTCCTAGTGCAAAGAACTGTCCAATTGTGCTAAATAGCATGATGTGGAGTAAGAAAAATACTCCTAATACTACAAAGCCAAGTGGGGAAAGAAAGTAAGACCGTAAATCTTTTTTTACGAGTGTTACGTAATTTTTGAATGATGTTTTACCCGGTTTTTCAAATTTGATCTCAGGTTTTTTGAGTGTTAGTTTTTTCATTTTGTAGTAATTTCATGAAATAGATCTTCGAGCGATTGTGCAGCTGTTTGTAATCCATACACTGTCCATTTATTCTTGACTATCTGCTGTGTCAATTCTTCAAATACTTTATCTTGATCTTTTTCGGTTATTGATAATGTTGCAATTTCCTTTTTACCCTCTTTAGAAATGTCTAATAATTTCACCGTTTTCATGGAAGAAAGTCCACTTTTTATTTTTGTTCCAGACAATGCTACTGATACCGTTCCTCCAGACTTTGATTTCATTGCTAATACTTCATCTTTTGTTCCATGTACTACTATCTCCCCATCTCTTACGATAAGGATTTTATTACACATTGCTTCTACCTCTTGCATAACATGAGTACTAATAATCACAGTTCGTTCTTTTCCTATTCCTTTGATGAGGTTTCGTATTTCTTTTCGCTGCGATGGATCAAGTCCTTCAGTTGGTTCGTCAAGTATGAGGACCTTTGGATCAGTAATAAGAGCTGAAGCAATTCCAACGCGTTGTTTGTATCCCTTTGAGAGTTCTTCAATAGGTCGGTAGAATTTATCTTCAATTCCCACAGCTTTCAAAACATAGGCAATTTTTTTATCCCATTCCTGTTTTGGTATGGAGTTGAGTTCAAGGGTGAGTTCTAAATATTCTTTAACCAACATGTCAGTATAAACAGGATTGTTTTCAGGCATGTAACCAATTTCGGATTTTATTGCAAATTCAGAATGAGCAATTGATTCCCCATTCACCTTTATTGATCCTTTATCTGGAACAAGATATCCAGTGAGCATACGCATTGTGGTAGTTTTACCAGCGCCATTAGGCCCAAGTAGTCCGACAATATCTCCTTCATGAATAGTGAAGCTTATGTCGTCAACTGCGGTAAACGTACCAAATCGTTTCGTTATGTTTTTAACGTCAATCATACAGAGAGAGACTAAAATGTATAAATAAGTACAAGAAGAATAGTTAAAGTGGTACAGGTTTTATTCTAATTGATTATGTGAAGTTAATACAAGCGAAAATCTTTTTGGGTAGACGAAAGTATATTTTTTGTTAAACTAGATTCGTACACTTTTTATTCTTTCCTACAAAATGATTCCATCGGAATTTACGCATTTGTTTTGGGAGTATGATGATTCAGCGCTTTCATTGGAGCTTCATCGTCGTTTTATAATTTCGCGCGTAATAAATTTTGGGACTATACCGGCCTTACAATGGTTGTTTAAAACATATGAATTAGAAATTTTGCGAGAAGTGGTACAATCTTCTAATAATCTCCACGAGTCAAAACGTCGCTTTTGGGAGATAGTATTTAATATTGAGATTGTTCATAATGCAGATACCTCATCCCGAAGTAGTAACAGAACAAACTCTTAGGCTTTTTAAACGTATCTCTCAAATACAGGCATATTCAGATTTTTATTTAGCTGGTGGGACTGCTCTCTCTCTACAGTTAGGACATAGGAAATCTATAGATTTGGATTTTTTTTCCCAGAAAGACTTTGATCCTCGAATCCTTGAATATCTGCCCTATCCATACAAAACACTAGCAAAGTATCCGAATTCTATTGATATTTTTACTGAAAATACAAAGGTATTCTTTTTTTATTATGGATTTGCGCATTATAAAGAACTACTAGAATTCGGGGATATGCGTATGTTACATCCACTAGATATTGGACTAACAAAACTTCTTGCATTGCAAACTCGTTCTACTAAAAAAGATATTATCGATCTGTATTTCATTGATAAAGAAGTGATACCTCTTGAGGATTTATTAGAACTATTTGAACACCATTATTCACACGATAGTTTTAACTCCTACGACAGTTTGACGACAATTATTGATAGTAAAGAGTTAGAGCAGCATCCACTTCCGGATATGCTTATCGCTTGTGATTGGGATGATGCTTATGGTCTTGTAAGTGAAAAAATTGCGCAACACATTCACAATCTTGTGAGTAATTAGTTATGTACTCTACTCTTCTCTCGGTAAACATGTTAGACTTGAGTGAAATTTTAAAATATTCAACTGCCCATGACACAGAAGTATATTGACTCTATTACACAGT
>JAGQLH010000097.1 GCA_020429465.1 Candidatus Dojkabacteria bacterium
TGTTTCATCCAATACCTTTTTCATATCCTCCAAAGTCATATTTGGATCTTTAAACTCACCACTTTCGTAGCAAAAGTGACAATACTCTGTAGACTTTTCCCCATTTGATTCAGTACCTGATTTTTCACCTTTTTCAATTGGCATTCCACATGATTGGCATTGTTTTTGAAACATGATTTTATTATTAAAATTTAAATTTACTTTTAATTATCTTTTTTACCTCCTCCTGACTATGCTCACTAAATTTTTCATATCTTCCATGTACCTCTGTGATATCTGCTAATGTTTTTATCACAATTTCTTTATTCTCCCAGTTTTGAAGATCATTAAGAACAATGTTTAATGTTCCTGGTTTATATGATATCTGCCCAATTACGTGCACTACCATATTCCTAACTCTCGCTACATCATCGTATTGTAATTCTCTAAGTATAGGCAATATATCTTTCGGATTCTTTCTTCCATGTAATTCGATTCCATGGATGATTTGCCTTCTTACTTCTGGATCTTCATGATGTATAAACTTTCTAGCAAATTTTAGTACTGGTTTTGGTTGTTTTTCACCAATTTTCTTTAGAGTTCCTATTACTGCATTTCGGACTTTATGATGTTCATCGAACATTGCTTCTTCGATATACGCCATAACTTGATCTGGTTGAAAAATTCCGATTTCTCCTAGTGCGTTTACTACAGTTTGCCTTACAAGTTCATTATCATTGTTTTTAATCTTTACTAGTTCTGGTATTACTAAGTCAACTTTTAACTCTTTATTCTTTATAATATCTCTAATAGCTAAGTATCCTGCCTTTCGAATATATGTATCTTCATCAGAAAAATATTTCAAAATTTTGTCTGACTCATTATTCTGAATATCTGTCAAGATTTCATCATGAATCCTCTTATTCAATTTTTCTCTTTCTAGCTTTGATAGGTCGTAGTAGGACATATTTTAGTCGCTAATTATTAACGTCTGATCTATTTAAACGAAACTTGAAATGATACCTATGGTAATTCCTCCAATAACTCCAGTAGTGAATATTGGAATGTATGATTTTGTAATAATTGCATCTGGAGCACTTACTAGTAATCCAATAACTAATCCACCTAACCAAGATGGAAAAGGAAATGATGTATTAAAGATTAAAACACCGATTGCAAATCTACTTAGAAAGGCACCCAACATAGCTATTTTTTTCTTCTCAGTAGAATCAAATTTAATTGGAATCATTAATAACACATCAATAATTCCAAATATTACGCCCGCTATTACTCCATAAATAATGTTCATATTTATTCTCAAGTAATAATTAAATAGATTGATTTATTATATCTCAAATTTTCACTTAATTAATTTCAAAAATTGGGTTTTTCCAATGGGGTACCCTGCAGAGAATGTTACGCAAAACGAATAGAAAATCACTGGATTGTGCTAATAGGATTATTTTGATTGGGTTCGATCTTGAGAGAAAAATTAGAGGAATGTTACGTAATGGTGACCCTACCGGGAATCGAACCCGGATTACTTGATTGAGAATCAAGCGTCCTAACCGTTAGACGATAGGGCCATATACACCAAAATTAACCTGAAGTAATTCTACCACAAAGCCTCAGTTCCCTCTAGAGCCTATCAATACAAAAGTACCTGAAGTGAACTTCACTAGAAATGTTACTCGCCAATTTTATATACTTCAGACATTCTTACTACCACTAAATGTACCAATCATCATCAGATTTCTCAGCTCAATGGGACCAAGAAGCAAAATACTACAATCATAAATACAAACATTCTAATGAAGCAATTTATATGTATGAGCAATTTGTAAACGTACCCTCACTTCTTTCACTCTTCCCACAAAGAGCTGAAAGAGTTCTTGATATTGGTTGTGGTAATGGTATTTTCACAAAAATACTTGAGAATAGATTTAAAACCGTCACAGGGATAGATTTGTCACAGAATATGATTAATGCTGCTCACAAACTATGTCCGAATTCTGAATTCTTAAAGCATGACATAGATTATGGATTCCCTGAATTTACCTATAAATTTAACCTTATAATTGCAAAGCTAGTATTGATGTATATAAAGGATTTATCATACTTTGTTCAGGGGGTTTGCGATAACCTCACAACCAATGGTAGTCTTTTAGTTTCAATTACTCACCCAATCAGATGGCATATGCACTATGAACAGAATAAATTAAACGGTCACTATGTAGAAACATTCGGACAGAGATTCAAAGGTTATTTTTGCGAATCTATCTTACAGAAAGATATTGGTAACGACCCTCACCTAAAAATGTACTTTATACATAGAACACTTGAAACTTACATTAATACATTCAGAGCTCATGGTTTTGTACTCCAAAGTATTTCTGAACCTCAAGTTCCGCTATCATTTATGATAGAATTCCCTGAATATCAGGCAAAATCAAGTTACCCACGTAGATTAAATATGCGCTTTGTGAAATATGATTCTAAAACATAAACTTCAACTAGAAATTCTTCAAAATCTTTTGTACGCAAAAGAACTTCGTTATTCTGAACTTAAAGAAGATTCTATAGATCCAAGCCAATTCGTTTTCCATATTGACAGACTTATTCAAAATTCATTAATCAAGAAGACAGAGAACGGTTACTCACTTACCAAAAAAGGGATGGAGATAGCTAATCGAATGGACTTAGGAGATACACAGATACATTACCAGGCTAAATTATCTGTTATTCTTTGCTGTGTAAGAGGTACGAAGAACGATCAGGAATACTTACTGTATACCCGTAAGAAAAATCCATTTTACTCGTTTCAAGGGTTCCCAACTGGAAAGGTTAAATATGGTGAAACAATTATTTCTGCAGCACAACGGGAGCTATACGAAGAAACTAAGTTATCAGGCAACCCTGAATTATTTGCAATACGACACTCTACTATTCGATCACTTAACAATCAGCTACTTGAAGATAAAATATTTTATGCATGCTTATTTTCAAATCCTACAGGTATTTTGAAAACAAACAACGAAGGAGATTTTTGCTGGGTAAGAAAAGAGGAAGTAACGAAATACCTTGTAAAACCAGTACAAGAGATTCCGGAACTTTTAACTGCACTAGAGAATTATGAGGGAACTTTAACCTTTAAAGAAGATACATATAAAACTGCAATTTTCTAAGTTGTTAAGGTATTATTCTTTACCCTTACCTTTACTGGTTTATTATTCGGACGGAAATTCTTCTCTTCTATAGCTTCGATGAACTTCTCTCTTAACTCTTTATATTCATCTTGAGTGATAGCCCTATCTAGCTTCAACGCTCTTCTTAAAACCTTTTTTTTCTCCATTAGTTCAAAAGCTTCAAGTGTTGGCAATAAATTAGCTCCACGAGCTCGAATTTTATTCCTCAGATCTACCTCAAGCTTATTAGTTTCAGGATCAAGAACTATTCGGACAAGATCTTTTTTCGGACACTTTTCGCGTGTAGCGATACATGTCCGAATAGGTTCTTTTTTTTCTTTCTGACGTTTGGTCTGAGTCATACTCAATTAGTAATTTAATGCCTTATTAATCTCCTCAACAGCCTTTGGTCCAATACCTGGAATCTTTTCACCCTCTTCCATCTTAGACGACAGCTCTTCCTTAGTAGTTATCCCTTCAGCTTCTAGGGCTGTTACAACTCTCGAAGAAAGCCCCAAAGCCTCTAGCTCGTTTTCGGTTTTAGAATCACCAGTATCAACATCCTGTTCCTCTACCTGATCTGCTGCAACATCATCGGGTGATGCTACCTCATTTTCAACCTTAACTGTTTCTCCCTGAATATCAATATTCCAACCAGTTAACTTAGCTGCAAGTCTTACATTTTGTCCGTCACGTCCGATTGCAAGAGAAAGCTGTTCATCAGGAACTATAACTTGAATAATTTTCCGTTCTTTATCTGTAACTTTAGTAGAAACTACCTGAGCTGGGCTGAGAGCATTAATTACAAACTGGCTATCATCCTCATCCCATAAAATTATATCTACCTTTTCTTCAGTTCTCCCCATCTTAAGCTCATCCATAATTGCAGTGATCCTTGAACCACGCTGCCCGACACAAGCCCCAATTGGGTCTATACCTTCAACATTTGATGCGACTGCAACTTTAGATCGTTGTCCAGATTCTCGAGCAATTGCTTTGATTTCAACTGTCTCTGAAAGTAACTCAGGAATTTCAAGTCGGAAAAGTGCTTTAACAAATTCAGCATCCGAACGTGATACTATTATCATTTTTCCTCTTTGTGTCTCACGAATTTCCTTTAAAAGTACCTTATGCTTTGAACCACTCCTATAAAATTCATCAGGCACTCGTTCCTCATACGGCATAAAAGCAGTAGCTTTGGTCAACTCCC
>JAGQLH010000098.1 GCA_020429465.1 Candidatus Dojkabacteria bacterium
CGTACTACCATTCTGGTGAAATTTTTTATTCATAGAAATTTTAATCACAAGCACCCACAGTAGTACATCAATCAAAACAAGTGCCCATAAAGCGAGAGTATTTGTATTAAATCGAGTAGTAATAGTCCCATCTGCTGAAGTATTAATAATTTGCGCAAGTGTTTCCTGTGCAAATTGCAAATCTTCTTGATTAGTACAGGTATTAAATGAGCAAACAAGATTATTTGAACACCGTACATTACCAAGTGCAGAACAGAATGCTCCCTGAACAGAAATACACTCTGGATTGCCATCAGGTCCAACACATGTACTCGTAGTATTGTCGCAGAATAAACCGTCTAGACAAGGTGTAGACTCACATGATTGACCGCATGTTGCAAAAGTACTTTGCGCAAAAGTCGTATTAGTAAAGAAATCAAAATCCGAATTTGTATCAAGTCGTGCAGCAATTGCAGTATTTCCAACATAGCATGGATTATTGGTATTCTCTCCAGCTACAATTGCTGATATCACCCCAACCACTTTATTCGTTCCTTTTTCAAATATTGGACTACCACTATCCCCAAAACATATGCCGCCGTCTTCACCAACAAACTCAAGTGTTGCATCATCAAGAGCTGTTAGGCAAAGGTCTGCTGTTTTTCTTAAACGTTGTAGTTTTGAGGATGTGCTACCTTCTTCAGTGTTACCATACCCTAAAACTTCATAATTACACCCAGGTTGGGGAGAAGCTATCTCTGCATACTCTTGCACTGCATAAAACCCTTCAGGTAAACGAACCATAGCAATATCGTTATTTGACTGTTGTCCATCCCACTCTGGGTCTGGAAAAATATCCTGCGCGAGGAAATTTTGATCTAGATCAAAATTAAATAAAGAGTAACCTAAATATACGTTTGTAGCATTTGTAAGACAATGAGCTGCAGTAAGAGCAAAATTTGACGAAAGATACACAGTCCCGCAAATATTTGCTTTGTTATCAGTAGTTTGAGTCAGCATATAGCCAGCATATGGATGAGCATTATTTTCAATTTGACCACCATAAACAGCTTCAGAATCTGTAGGAGCAATATCTGACTGACGTAAAGTAAACGAAAGTGCAACAATAGGAATAATAAATAGCGCACTAAACGCTAATAGAAACCTTGTTGTTTTGTAATGATTTGGCTCTTCAAACGTACGCAACGCTCTATATTTCATGCGCAAAAATTTGTGACAAGGAAAATTATTACTTTCAGAATAATAATAAGTGCTTAGTAAGTCAACGGAAACATGATCCGAAATTTGTTGACAGATTTTTAGTTCAATACTTATAATGAGCAGTACCAGAGAGGAAAGCATAAAGTGAAAGCTTTCTACCAGATAACTAATATACCGAAAATATAATAGAATCTTAAAAAGATAAATCAAGAGGTGGAACCGTCTAGATACCATTACTAGGACCCTCTATGTCGTACGACATAGAGGGTCTTTTTATTTAATAAACGCATATGAAAATCACAAATCTTATCAAAAATAATTTGTTTCACACGGTCACCCCATTGGGGTAAAAGACCTCCATTTAACCTATTTATCAACTGTTTCACACATTTTTATTACTATTATTATGGATTCATTTCAAGACTTTAAATCAATTGTTCCCAACTGGGTAAACGAGAATAATTTTGAACTTTACAAAACAAGACATACTGCAGAACATGTACTTCACCTTGCAATGACAGAATTATTCCCCGAAATTAAGAGAGCTATGGGACCTCCAACCGAGGAAGGATTTTACTTTGACTTCGATCCTGGCAAAGTGAAAATTTCAGAAGAAGATATACCGCGCATTGAAAAGAAAATGAAAGAAATTCAAAAAATGAAACTCCCTCTTATTAGGGAAGATATTTCCGTTGCTGATGCAAAAAAATTATTTGCAGATAACCCTTATAAATTGGAATGGATTGAAGAATATGCAGATCAGGGCAAGAATTTGACTGTCTACTGGACGGGGAATCCAGGGGATGAAAATGCTGATCCCGATTTATGTAAAGGACCACATATTGAATCAACAAAAAATATCGGTTACTTTAAACTCCTTTCTATTGCAGGAGCATACTGGAGAGGCGATGAAAAAAATAAAATGCTGACAAGGATTTATGGTACAACTTTCAAATCAAAACAAGAGTTAGAATCCTATCTATGGCAAATAGAAGAAGCTAAAAAGCGTGATCATAGAAAACTTGGAAAACAATTAGACTTATTTTCATTTTCCGATCTCATTGGAGGAGGATTACCACTATTTTCACCTCGCGGAACAATTGTCCGAAATGAGCTCATTGGGTTTGTACGCGAAATGCAAGAGAAGAGAGGATACCAAGCAGTTGATATTCCACACATCACAAAGAAGGAATTATATGAGACTTCTGGTCACTGGGATCTGTATAAGGATGATCTATTCCATGTCAAAGGGTTTACTGATGATCATTTTTGCCTCAAACCAATGAACTGTCCTCATCACACACAAATTTTTGCAAGTCAGCCACGAAGCTATAGAGATCTGCCTATAAAGTATTATGAAGCAACAAAAGTCTATAGAGACGAACAATCTGGAGAATTGCATGGCTTATCTCGTGTGAGAGCAATCACACAAGATGACGCACATGTATTCTGTACCCCAGAACAAATCGAAGAAGAGGTAATAGCCATGCTTGAGATTTTCAAGGAATTCTATGAGGTAATGGGGATGGAAACTAAAGTCCGCCTCTCGGTAAGAGACCCACAGAATAAAGAAAAATATCTTGGTGACGATAGTGTGTGGGAAAAATCAGAGGCAATTCTAAAAAGTGCAATGCAGGCAATTGACAAACAATTTTATATTGGAGAGGGAGAAGCTGCATTCTACGGTCCTAAACTTGATTACATGGCGATCGATTCACTAGGACGAGAGTGGCAATTAGCAACTGCACAACTTGATATGAATATGCCCGAACGCTTCCAACTCGAATATGTCGATTCCAATGGAGAAAAACAGCGTCCTGTTATGTTGCATCGTGCTGTTAATGGATCAATTGAGCGATTCATGTCTATCGCAATTGAGCATTTTGGTGGAGCATTCCCAACATGGCTATCGCCAGACCAAGTAGTAATTATTCCTATCTCTGACAATCAAAATGAGTATGCAGAAAAGCTAACATCCGAACTTGTAGGTCATGGTGTTCGAGCAAAAACAGACTCACGCTCGGAAACAATGCAATCAAAAATCAGATCAGCTCAAGAATGGAAAATTCCATACATGCTTATAGTCGGGGAACGTGAAGAAAATGAAAAAACTGTTTCGATTAGGTTCAGAAATGAGAAAAAAAATGAAGTCATGAAATTTGATACTTTCTTGACATCTCTCGTAGATAAAATTCAAAATCGGGCACTCGAACTTAAATTCTAACTTAAATCTGTATACACGGTAGGAACTATTCTATTTACAATTATGCTATGATGGTTTGATATTCTTACTAATCCACTTATATGACACAAGCAGATCGAACACAATTATCCGAGATAGAAATACAGCGACATTCTTTTGCGCATGTACTTGCAATGGCTGCATTACGGGTATTTAAGAATACAAAAATCGGTATTGGAGCAGTAGTAGATAACGGCTTCTATCAAGATTTCCAATTTGAAACCCCAATAGGAAAAAGCGACCTAGAAAAAATAGAACGTGAGATGCAGAGCATTATTGAAGAAGAAGTTAGTTTTCAACAACTCTTTGTCTCCAAAGAACAGGCCTTTGATATTCTCAATCTCCAGGGACAAATATTTAAAACGGAAATACTTCAAAATATAGCAGAAGAACAGGTTAGTTTTTATAGGACTGGAAAAGAATTTATCGATCTTTGTAGAGGACCACACGTTGATCATACCGGGAAACTTGGTGCATTTAAACTCATAAGCATTAGTGGAGTTTATTGGAATAATGATAAAACAAGACCTCAATTACAAAGAATTCTCGGAGTATCATTTCCTACAGAAGCAGAGCTATCAAATTACTTCAAAGAACGGGAAGCAAAGAAAGAAAAAGACCATAGAAAATTAGGGCAAAAATTAGATCTTTTCACGTTTGTTGCCGATAATGGAAGTGGCCTCCCAATCTGGCTACCAAAAGGCTTTTCGGTGATAGATACAATTAGAAATTTTGTACGAAAAGAACAAAGTAAAGCTGGGTATACCTATGTTTCTACTCCAAGTATTGTTAAATCATCGGTATTTGAAGATTCTTCTGTACCTCAGAGTAAAAT
>JAGQLH010000099.1 GCA_020429465.1 Candidatus Dojkabacteria bacterium
GTATTTCTAGTGTACTATTTCTCTTGTTGTTCAATAGATCGGATAATATCTTCTTTCTGTCTTTATTAGAGAGGTTTAGAAATTTTTCAAATGCTTGTAGATACATTTAAACGAGAGGCTATGTTATGTTTAACGATAGCACACTGAAAAATGCGTTCAAGTTTTTTAATAGTTTGAGATGAATTTATAGCTACCAGTCTGGGATAATTTAATTCCCCCAACGAAGGAATCAACTAGATCGTCATGAGCACCTAATGGGAAAGTCATTAGCTGATCTTGAAACACAAAGTCATTTTTATAAAAATGAATGGTCCCATTTTCTACCAAATGTTGCACATCAACGGCTCTTCGAATTTTGTCCTTATCAACTTTGATTGGTCGTGCCTTTAAATCATATATATTTCTTTTCGCACTCTCCCTTGTTAATACTTGATAAAACGCTTTCTGATAGGCAACGTCTTCAATCCCCAATGACGCAAACTTATACTTTTCATGTAACTTAAAAACTAGTTCTAATTGAGCATGAATATCCCCCCTAATCTGCTCGCCGGGTAATTGATACAAAAGACCATTATTATCCTTTGCGATTGGTACAATTGCCGTGTAATCAGCGGTTTCTTTTTCTGAAATTGCTAAATCAAGATAACCAAAGACCTTCATTTTCTTAAAATCAACCCCTTCATGCCATTTTTGAGGTATAAAAATACGCTCACCATCTGACATTGGGTTGTTCATGTACTCTTGTTCAAATGCTATTGATCCTATCTCTTTTTTCTTAAGTTCCAAAGACTCAATCGTCCATCGAGACCCCCAAAGTGGTGCACCATCCTCTATCGCTTTATATAACTTTGTCACATATCCGGGCGGTGGGTTCGAGATAATATCATTTAAAAGAGAATCAAAATGAAGTATAGTACCGATAACCACAATTTGAGTTTCTTCATCTCCGAGATTTAAAATTGATTTCCTAAACGTTGACTTATACTTGTCCCTTTGTTCTTTTGTTCTTACTGATTGATCATTTTCAACATCATCGAGCACAATTAAATCTGGTCTATATTGATGATGCTTCAACCCTCTAAGCTTTGCGCCAAACCCAAAAGCCATTACTCGAATATCTGTTATCGTCACAATATCACTCATAGTCCATTTCTTTTTGTCAGATGCTAAAGGTGGCACGTAACCAGCCACACGCCCAAAATCTTTAATAATCGATTCATTCGTCTCAAGTTCCTCAATAATTTGACCTAAAAACGCTTCTGCTTGCTTTTGTGTATCTGATAAAAGGATGATGAATCTTTTTTTCTCAAATAAGATCGCATGCAGTACAAATATTAAAGAAAACCATGTACTTTTTGCGTGCCCACGGGGACAAGCAATAGCTATCCTACTCTCGTTAGAGTATAGATTTATCCACTCACGGTGTATGTCAGGGGTATCGTATTGAAAATACTTTCTGAAATAATAGCGTGCAAACCAATAAATATCCTTTTGAGCCTTTGCACGTCTCACACTAGGACTCGTTTTCAATAAGTTCAATAGCTTCTCTTTCTTCATCTGAAAGTTCTCTATTTAAGTTTAAGTTAGTTGACTCAATTTTTTCGGGTGCATATGTCCCCGCAATCTTATTGATTTCTCGAATAGTATCTAATTCAAGTTTCAACCTTCCCAAATCATCCTCACGATCTTTTCCAATAGCTACTACTCTCTCAACTCTATCCTTAGTAGAGTATACTTCTTCGACCATTTCAGGAATTGCGCTTAGTGTCCTAGCATTTGGACCAATGTACCCGGCTTCCCTTGCAAGTTCTTGTTGACTTTTCTTTTCACCATTCTTAACAGCTTGCTTTGTCACTTTTTCTAGTTTCGCTCTCTTTTCTGTATAATTATAAGATTTAAGGCGCTTGTTTTTTCTTTTTGTTGTCATGGGAGGAACTCTATTAAAAGTAGAACATCTTCATCATATTGGTTTTTGTAGCGAGTTGTGAGTGGTTCTATGGTCGACTTAGTACGTTGAAGTTCTATACAGGCTGTACAGATACTTTCTTTCGCAAGCCTTGTGAATAGATTGATAGTCTTATATTTAAGACACTTAGTACATCTGATCTGTCTTGGTTTATAATTCAAAATCTCGTAGTAAGATAGTTAAGTATATTTTAAGTAGATTACCCAATTAAATCAATTAATTCCCAAATTTCTGAATCCCCATCGCGATAAGTCATATCCGGTCCCACTCCAGCTTTCAATCTTTTTTTACAGTCAATACAAGAAGGATTTTCATGAATAAATACAAGTTTTTTATTCAAAAATTTCTTTTTACAATAAGTGCAATATCTTTCTTGTTTCTCATCAGCAGAATCAGTATAGATTCTGAATACATTATTCTTCCTCCTTCGCATTTAGTACCTCCTGTCTTTTTCGGTAATCATCAGACCACCGTATGAAATAATCAACTAAACGTTGTGCTGCGGTCATATTCATTTTCTCAATCCTTTTGAGATGAAAATCTCTTTGCCTTCTCAAAGACACAATTTCTTGGTCTCTTTGGTTGAGAAGTTCGAGTAATTCATACTTCTTTTTACTTTTATACATAGCAGTTTAATTAAAATAATAAATATCGAGCTTATTGCCCTCTAAAAACCCAAAGACCTCAGTTCCATAAACCATACCTATAAAATGATTATCGTGATCATTCCACAGCCACCCCACATCCATATTCTTTATGGTTTCAGATAAAGCAATAAACAGCTTGTCCCATTCTTCATATTCTTTCCCTATAAATTCAGTGTTTGAAAGCTTACCAGACCATTCTTGATCCTTCGTAAGTTTTCCTAAAATCTTCATAATGCAGTATTAATAAGTAAATTAAAGATTGTACAAATATTTTGAAACTTCCCAAGTGTAGATGTTTTTCAAGCTATACTTGAGGATCCAGACCATCTACACTTATCTACACTTCATCTACACTTCCTCTATTCTCTTTCTATATCTATCTTTTCTTTACTTTAAGTGTAGAAGTGTAGATAAAATAGAGAAAACTTTATTTGAAAAAAATATTCTATAGAGAATCTTTTCAGAATCATCTACACTTATATAATGGTTATATCTAAAAGCCTAAGTCAGTCTGGCCGTGCGTTTTCAGGTTCCAAACTTGATAACCGTCAAGTGTAGAAGTGTAGATGATTATCTTTTTTCCTATAATTTCCTCTTTTGCTTTCAATGCACGACCAAAAGATATAGCACTGGTATATAATATTTTCTCCTTATACTCGATCCACAAGAAATTTTTGAAATCCTTATAAAGTTGTCTAGTTTTTGCCCTGTAGAATCCTTCTTTGTGATTTACGAAATCTTCTAATTGATCTGCTAGTGGGTCATTTTGGCCTGAAAAATCTGATTGTGAGCTTTTTAGGGCACTTATTAATTCACTAGAATCTTTAATTCCATAAATGTCCGCGAATAGTTTCAACAAACCACCGTACTCAGATAGACGAAGTTCTGTATATTCAAGCTTTTGAGTACTTTCTAAAAGAGTTAGTGCACCTTGAACATATGCGAGAATATCTGAAAGAATTAAAAGCCTATTTTCTAGTATTCTTTCTGAAAACCGTGGGTCGAAGTTTTTTAATCTCCCAAGGTTAAAAACAAGTGATCTATCTGCAATATCATTTCTGTTAAATCGAGCTTGAATAGTTGTTATCCCAATTAAACCTTCATGCCTGTAATAAAATGATTCATTGCTTGTATATAATTTTCTCTGGGTAATTCCAGCTCCGGTTAAAATCGTTGCTAGATTGTCTTCAAACCAATCAGGTAGCATCCTATCAACATTGTCCATTACGTAATAATGATTATTGAGGATTGATACAAAGAAATCCCTTTCATCTTTAGGCATTAAAGACTGAGTAAAGCGAGATCCTTTTAAAATGTGTCCAATTGCAGCTAGTGATTTAGTCTTACCAGATCCTGGAAGCTCTGATTGGAATACCAATAATGGTTTGCTTTTTATAATTGGAAGAAAGAAAGAGCAAACGAGAGAATGTTTTAAAAGGATTTTTTGGTGATCTGGGGTAAGCCCTTCGAAGGCTACAAAATTTATAAGGTCAATGTATTTTTTGTCCAACGCTCCATTTTTAGTAATCTTGAGCTTATCGAAGTCAATGTATTCTGCAAATGGATCCTCTACAAAAAAGATATCTTCATCACCATTATTAAGAATTTTTGTACTATCCTTTGTAACCTTTAAAATCTTTGAGACATTATCGAAAA
>JAGQLH010000009.1 GCA_020429465.1 Candidatus Dojkabacteria bacterium
ATGGTTTTTTTTTTTTTTTTATTTCTCTAGCTCGGTATGAAGGAGGATTCTTTAGTTTGCAGAATATTCTACTCTGCTTAGGAGCTTTTATTGGTGTTTTTTTGTTAGCAGCAGCTATTTACTCTCTTATGAATCGTGAGGAAGAAACAACTATTTCATCAGGTGAAAATAGTTCGAATAAGACAAATAAAAAGAACAAAAAGAATAAGAAATAGTATTATCTCCATGTAGGGAACAAAGATCTTTGTTCCCTACATGGTATTTGCTAACAAGAACCAAACACGACAACATTACTATCCCCACAATCATCATTATGAGTCCCTACTCCACTTGTCCAAATTCCAGATTCGTTCTTCATTCCTAATTGGTATGTGCTTAAATCCCCATTTGGATCTTTGACATAGCAATATGCTGTTCCGTCTTTAGTTGTGTCTGGAGCTGGGCAGCTATAAGGAGCATTTAAATCTAGAGTGATACTTGATCCTACTGAAAACTCTTCGGTACTTGAAGAATAGGTGATTTGACCAGCTGCTGGGTAGGTTCCATTTGCTAAGAAGTATTTTTCAACACCAATTTTGAGTTCATTGACCATCTCTGTTCTTTGGGCATTACGAGCATTTCGTTGGAGAATACTCAAACCATATACTGCTATAGAAATTAGTACAGCAATCACTCCCATTGTCATGAGTAACTCAACTAGTGAAAACCCGTGTTTATCCTTTTTTCTCATATATTTTGTGTTTAAAGTAATACATAAATAATAGAACAATTTCAATAAAAAGAAAAACCCTCCGATAAAATCGGAGGGTTTCTAAGATCTTATAATGTACTCTTTAGTAGGTGATTGTATAAATCAGATAATCTCCACCATTAGCTGCTTCAAGTGAAACGCAAAGTGTTCCACTCGTGGTGTCAATTCCGTACACAATCTCGTCATTTCCTAATGCACCACCTCCAGTAGCAGTTGTAGTTCCAGCTGCAGTACCACAAGTTAAGCCAGCTGTTGCATTCGCAAATGCTGCAGGAATTGGGTAAGTAGAAGGACCACTTGTATGTGGGATTTGAAGATCAGTACCACTTATTGTGAATGCTCCATTTGGTGTTTCACCAAAATAATTTGCAGTAATGTCAGCAATTACGAGCTGTACGTCTTGTAATGATTTTCTTCTTTGTGTATTTCGAGCATTTCTTTGGAGAATTTGAATTCCAAATGCTGCGATAGCAATAAGTACTGCGATGATAGCCATTGCTACCAGAAGCTCTACAAGAGAGAAACCTTTTTTATTCTTCATAATTAAATAGTTAGATGTAAAGTTAAAAACCTCATACATAACCAGGATAGTAGAAGTAAGGTGCAATGTCAATTATTAGAAGGTGTTTTCGGATTACCGAACAATAATTGAAATGTCTTCTTCAGTTTCTCTATCCCGAAGTGTGAGTAATGCAGCACCTAATCCTGTAGTCATTAAGACTACTGCCGTCAGGATGGTAGTGCCAATAGTAGAATCTGTTATATCTGTTCGTGGTAATACAGAAGGCGTTCCTCCTGTACTTCCCCCAGTACTTGTTCCACCACCACCGCAAGTAGTATATGTAGCGCTATTAAATGATAGCGTTACATCGGGAACAATTGTTTCGATTTGGTCAAAAGTTATAGTTCCATTCTCACCACAGATATTTGCACGGACTTCCATGGTAAAAAGTGTGCTGCCAGAGGTTATATTTCCTTGTGTTAATTTCCCTACATGGATTTCACCATTTGCTGGATCACTTAAAATTGCAACTAAATCCCCAGTATCAAAACTTTCGATAGAAAGACTGCTACCAACATTTACATGTACCTCTGCAGCTGTGATTTCGGTTCCTGTGTATACTACTTCTATTGGTGTTGTCCCAGATGTTGAAACATCCACTGACGTAGGGCTAAAACTAAGTGTTCCACTGGCTGTCTGTGCGAATGTAAGTGAGCTAAACAGCACACTTACTCCTAATACAGTAAAAGCTATCCAATAAATTTTTAGTAGTCTATTTGTAAGCAATTGTCCAATAATAATATCCTACATCATCATACAAACTTTTATGAGAGTTGCAAAGCTATATGGTTCATTTCCCAATGCCTTACGAATTGCTTTCCGACAACTCAAATGCATTTGCTACGAATTCCAAGAATAGTGGATGTGGATCCCAAGGCGTAGTTTTATATTCTGGATGCGCTTGTGTTGCAATAAAGAATGGATGCTCAGATTTCGGTAATTCTAATGCCTCCACAAAAAATTTATCAGGTGACGTTGCACTTATTACTAATCCCATTTTCTCTAGTTGTTCCTTATATTCATTGTTAAATTCAAATCGATGTCTGTGTCGTTCACTTGCAATACCTGGTTTATTTGATTTCCATGCACCATATTTTTCGTAAATATCCCATAAACGAGTTCCTTTCTTAACTTTACAATCGTATGATCCTAATCGCATACTTACCCCATTACCTTTAATGACTTGATACTTTTCATTGAAGGGAATGGAATGAACTATTTTATGCTTTGCATTTGGTTTGACCTCTTCTGTATGCGCATCTTTGAGGCCTACAACATTTCGGGCAAATTCAACTGCAGCTAGTTGCATTCCATAGCAAAGTCCAAGGTACGGAATTTTGTTTTCTCTTGCATAGGTAATAGCTTGAATCTTTCCCTCAACTCCCCGAGTTCCCCAACCAATAGGAACGATAATCGCATCAGATCCCTCTAGCAGTTTCACACCTTCTTTTTCAATCCGCTCGGTACTTATATATCTCAGATTAACTTTAATCTGTTGTTTCCATGAGGCATGTTTCACTGCCTCTATAAGAGCAAAATAGGAATCAAGTAATTGATGGTCTCCTGTAGTAAAGTACTTTCCTGCTATTGTGATGGTGATCTCACCTTTTGGTGTATGTGAAAGAAATGCAAGATCTTCTTCAAGTTTTTTTCTATCTAATTTCTTCTCTTTTAGACCAAGGTCTCTAATTAATGTTTCGTCAAATTCCTGGTCATTGAATAACAGTGGAATCTTATAAATATTGTCGACATCATGTGCTCCAATAGTATGTTTTGTATCAAGATCACTAAACCGTGCCAGTAGTTCTTTTCTTCGAGAATCTATCTTTCCACTTCCACGTACCACTAAGAAATCAGGCATTATGCCATGTGCCATTAAGAGTCGGATAGAAATTTGTACGGGCTTTGTTTTTGGTTCACCGAGATGATCTGGGAATAGGATATATCCTACATGAATATGTATTACATCATTTGGGTACATAGATTTCATTTTCCGAATAGCTTCGTAGTAGATTGCATTCATTGAATTTGTTGGCTCCCCTACTGTCCCTCCAAGTTCTGTAAAAACAACATCAGCTTTATCTTTCTTTCCTGCATCAACTATTTCATTAATTATTTCATCTCGCACATGTGGTATTGGTTCAACATCATCTCCTTCGTAAAACATAGAACGTTCTTTATCCAGAACATCTTTGAGAACTTTTCCGAACGTATAGAAATTATGTGCATTCATAGATTGTCCAAGGAATCGTTCATAAGTTCCTAAGTCCATATCTGCTTCTGTTCCATCCTCACATAAGAACGGATCACCATGTTCTATTGGATTAATTGTTCCTGAATCAACATTTAAATATCCTTCGTATTTGACTGCAGTCACACTGTAGCCTCTTCGTTTTAGGAGGTATGCAAGAGATGCAGTAGCAACTCCCTTTCCTACGCTAGACATCACTCCACCAGTTACAAACACATATTTTGTTTTACTTCGTGCCATAAAATCTTTCTTATAAATATAAAATACGAGCAGATTTTCTATACAAACAAAAAGAAGCTCTGTGAGCTTCAAATTACGGGGTTGGGTTAATACTGGAGATTACTCCACTGAACTAATGCCACTGGAAATACAGTACTAACTAACAACATTTATACTATAACGATTGAGATGATTTATTATGCGGGATCAAACATATATTGTCAAAGTGATTTTGCCGAAAGCAACCCTAATATTCCTCAATCCGCATTGTTTTTACTGTGATATTCTCCATATGTAATGTGTTTGGGTATATGCAGATTTTGTTACCTGGGAGGCCTTGGAGTATAGCTGAATGTGGTGATGATAAAGTTATTGATTTTGCAGGGTTTGTAATAGTTGAAAGTACACACTCAGCGCTAGGATTTTGGGATTGGTAGATACCATCTGCAACTGTGATTATGCTATTTGATGGAGCGTTGTCTATTGCTTGTTGGATTCCTTGGATTCCAAAGTAGGAACATGAGATGTCTTCTAAACGATAAGGACAGACAGTAAGCTGGATAGGATTTGAAATTGGTACTTGAGGTTGTGTTTTCTCTAACTCTAATAAAGTTGTGAAGCTCGAGCCAATAACCAGCAGCATGAATACAGCAATAGTTCCAACAAGAATTGATTTTGATGTTGGTTTTCTTCTCGAACCTACTTTTAAGGGTTTAAAAATCATTACTCAACAGGTGTTTCATGAAATAGTGCATCTACATAGAATGTAACACGGACTTCTGATTGATTTGTGAGCCGTGCAACACCCTCGAATATGTATATAGGGTACGTGAAACCTATATGTTCATCATTTACGTAATAAGCTAACTGAACTGTCTCACTATTAATCATAAATTCTTCAACTGTGTAACTCGTGGTTGGAGCAGCAAATACATTTTCTGGAGGGGTAATACTTCGTAATTGCCCTTCTCCACGTTTTATGAGTTCGAATGCAATATCAGGAGATAGGATTCTATACACTCCTAGCATTTCGGGTTCATCGTTAACTAAAATTTTCTGTGATTTCAAATAAATAAGGTTATCAAGGTTTCGTGAATTTGATGGTGCAATAACCTCCAGGTGACCTCGCTCAGGATCAGCACCAACTATAGATGATTTTAATGGTATTCCCAATTCTTCTAGATCTTGAATGTTTGAACCTCTATCCAACACTGCAACACTTGAAATCTTTGGTACAAAATTAACATGAAGGGGTGAAAACGCTTCCTGTGATTCCTCTATGGAAACTGAACTTCCCTCTAGTCTATAAGAGATTGGGGTAACTATTGGTTCAAATTCAGTAATTATGTCAGTGCTTTCTGCTCCAATTGCAGCTACAACACCTCGTATATTTTGTCGAAATGCTTCTTCTGTAATAGCCCCTGTATTATTTTCCTGAAGTGATTGTACATATGTATTTGATGATATGAGTTCCCAATTCAAATCATTAATTGAAAATAAGAGCCGCCGACCTTCGTCATCATCCCATCGAAGTGTTTCATTTGTAATTAGTGAAGGTTCTTCAAAATTTAAGCCAAGCGCTGCTGTCTCGGCATTATTCACTGTTTGGAATGTTCGTCGTTTTGGTTCTAACTGATACACGTATACAAATTCAGGGAATGCGGGTTGAGTATTTCCTTGTAGGGTAAAGATTGGATTCGAATTATCATTAATTGTAACTCGTGGAAGTATCTCAGGAAGTGAGATACTATCGAATATAGTATTTTCATCTAAATATATGTTAGAGATGGGGTCATTGTTGTTAGTTCGTATAGATTCAATTAAGTTAGCAAGTCCTTTTATAGAATAATTGAGTACTACGATCCCTAAAAATACCAACACTACTTTTATGAGATTTTCTTTTGTTTTTGTAAGCGAAGATTTTGATGACATTCTTAGAGAATTCGTGATGAGAAAATTACATGATTTATAATACGATATTTCTTTCGTTCCCAGAAGACTAATTAATTGCTACAATTTATACATGAAGCGTATAGTACTTTCTACAATTATACTAGCATTTTTCCTCGCAGGGTGTGTATCGAAGAATGAGGTCGATCCTGTGGTTGTTTCTGTTCCGTCTTTTGAAGATGAAGGAGAGATCCAAGGTGAAGACACAACGAAACTTATTATGTGGGGAATGTTTGAGACTGATGATAATATGCAAGTACTCATTGATGCATTTGAAAGTGAAAATCCAGAGATAGAGATTGAATATGTTAAAAAAGATAAAGAAACATATGCTAGTGAATTACGTCAGGTACTTCAGGATGGAAACCCAAATACTTCGCCTGATATCTACATGATTCATAATAGTTGGGTAGAAAACCATCTTTCGTTTATAGCTACTTCTCCCGAATCGATTTTGTCAACCTCTGATTTTGAAGATGAATTTCATGCTTTTGTTGCAGAAGATTTCGCATTTGGCGGATCAGTAAGGGGTGTACCGTTATGGGTGGATTTGTTGGGACTTATTTATAACGAAGAACATCTCATAGATACAGGGGATACTGTAATAGCAGAGGGATGGGATACGTTTATTGTTCAAGCATTAAACATGACTACGGAATCATCGGAACCCCCACAATTTGGATTTTCTGCAGGTAACTCTGAAAATGTCGAATTTTATTTCGATGTAATGAATTTATTGTTTATGCAGGCACGAACACAACCATTAACTCCAGAGGATCGTGAAGTATTATTCGCTGAAGGTGAACAAATAGCGCTTGAAGATGCGTTGTTGTTTTACAGGAACTTCCTTAGTACAAACAAAACATGGAACTCATCTCAGAAGCTCGATACTGCTTCCTTCATAGAAGGAACAACTTCCTCCTTTATTGCACCAACATGGAGAATCTTAGATATACTTGATTTTAAAGAGGCGCGTAACCTTGATATGCTTGTAAGAACTGCCCAGGTTCCACAACTGAATTTAGGGGAAGATGAGAAAGTTACTATTGCTACCTATTGGGGGTATGTGGTGAGTGATGATAGTTCTAATACTAATTCTGCGTGGGAATTCCTTCGATTTTTAACTACTAAAGAGACCCAGGAACTCTATGCAGATACCGTGGTAGCAAATGGGCGTGAATTCGCACTTCTCTCCCCTCGTATAGATCAATTAACTGCTCAATCAGATAATGTATATTTACAGCCATATGTAGCAAGTATTCCGTATGCTATGTCATGGCATATGGTAAATGGGCAAAAATTACAGGAGCCTTATGCTCAGTTATTGGGGAATGAAATTGATTTTGATGATCTGCTTGCTATTATTGATGAATTACGAGAAAATAGCAATGAACTCTAAATCGTTTTTTATTCATATGAAATTTCTAACTCGGTCTACCATCGCTTTACTATTTGTAGCTGCTTCGTTCTTTACTATTACGAGTAGTGCATCCGCGGCTGATCTCAATATTATTCGACCGGCTCACAATGAAAAAGTTCAGGGTACTATTGATGTCTATTGGTCAGTCTTTAATACTGGTATGCCATCAGTTCCCTATGAAATGAGGATAAAAAATGCAACTTGTTCTGATGTAGGAGCTCCTATTTCGGGACCTAATTTCCAATCATCCGTAGCAAATGGATATTATAATTTTCCGTGGAATACTGGTTCAGTAGCAGATGGTGTGCACTGTTTACAATTATGTATACAAAATTCTTCAGGAGCTTATGAATGTGTTCAGAGAACATTTGAAGTAATCAATTACACAAACAACGCCCCAGTAATAACAACTTCGCCTCCAAATACAAATTTAACGACAAGTAGCTTGTTTACATATAATATTGGCGCATATGATCCAGATGGAGATGATTTCGTATATCAACTATTAGTAGCACCTGATTTTATATATCTTGATCAGACTGGGAAATTAGCTTTAGGTAACTATATGACAGTGGGGACATACGAGGTTTCATTTGCTGTGATAGATATATATGGAGCTGCTAATTCTCAGTCGTTTGTGCTGAATGTAACTCAGGCTGCATCTCCAACTCCTGGCGGGACTGGCAGTAGCGGTGGAAGTACTGGTGGTGGAGTCACTCCTACACCAACGTATACTCCGACGTATACACCAACACCATCTCCAACACCTACACCAACTAGTTCAATCACGCTAACGCAGACACCAACGCAAACTCCTAGTGTAAGTCCTACCCCTACACCGAGTACTACTGATCCACAAATGGTAATTGTGAATCCGTCCGAAAATGTGATTTTTAGAGGAGTAGATAATGAAATTGAATGGGAAATTAAAAATGTTTCACTCGATGAGATTTCTGAAATAGTAGTTGAATACACTCTGGAGGGTGAAGAATCATATTCGGAGATCACTACCTTTACAGGAGGAACTGCAACGACTTATTTATGGGATGTAACAAACATTGAAAATGGTGAGTACACGGTAAGAATATCGTTACTTGATTCTTCTGGAAACGCTATTATTAGTCAATCTTCAGATCAATTTAGTGTTGAGAATAGGGAAAGTGAAGGCAAGGTTCTTTCGGTATTTAATTTAGCCCCTGAAAATAAAATTGAAATAACGGATCGTACCCCATTGATTTCAGCAAGTTTTGCTCCTAGTGATGAGGGACAGATCGTGGTTAGTGATGTCGTCATAGAATTTGATGGTGATACTATTACAGATGAGTGTTCGATTGATGAATTTGGATTTAGTTGTGAGATAGAAGACGATTTAGATCTGGGAGATCATACGGTAAGTGTTACTATTCTTGATACGAATGAACAATCCCTTGATCAAAGTTGGGTGTTCTATGTTATTGAAGATACAAATGGTGAGCCGTCCGGAGAAGATACCCCTGAAGAAGACGGTGAATCAGCAATCTCGAGATTTTTCTCTAATATAGATTTTTCTAATATTGATACCTCACAATTGATTCCAATTTGTGGAGGACTTCTTTTCTTACTAGTCCTTGTATTTATTGTGAATTTTATTAGAAGACGTCGATCAGTTGATTTAGGTGAGGATACATTTGCCACTAATGAACCATCTCCTGGTTTTGAAGCTGCTCCATCTAGTTTTGATGAAAATCCATTTGGCAGCGCTCAAGAAGAACCATTTGATTTCTCAGTTGGGAGTCATGATGTAGATTCTGAAGGCGCCCCACTTGCTGTCGATAATTCAGGTGGTGCTGAGGAAATTCCTGATTGGTTACAAGGTGATACAGAGACTGGAGCACAACCGGTTGGAAGTGATGGATCAACATTCGATCCTACTGCAGGCTCAAATGATTCAAGTTCAGAAGTACATAATGAATTCGAGCTAACTCCGAATGATGAATAATAGTAGTATCTATTGGTAAAGTTGTGCGCATGGATTTGATGAGGATGCTATGTTTCGAAGTATAACTTCTTGTGTCCCTACTCTTCCTTTAATGTGTTGAATTTCTAAGTTGCGTTCCTTTGTTACAATTTCATCGTAGATGGAAATCTTAGAATTTTGAAGTGAACTAGGGATAGTAATATCTTCGCTACAATCAAATTCGATCGGGGGTATGGTATATGAATAAGAAGAATCAGATTCAACAATCAAACCTGTTGTGTTAGATGAAGCTTCTTCAGAAGAAACGGTTGTTTCAGAAGCTGCTGGTGTATTTGCAAGATCTTGTAGTAGTACTAATGAACTTGCAAATGTTATAGCAATTGTTAAGGCAATAGAGTAATCTGAGAGTTGATTTATGGCCCCATTAATAAGGTCATTAAACGCTTTAAATAGATTGTATACCCCCATTAGACTCATAATCCCACCAAATAGATCAAGTGCTGCAGATGTACGAGCTACTGCACTGTCTATAAGGTCTGCTAACCTTTTCCGTAGACCTGAGACTTCAAGAGCGGTATATGTACCAACCCCAGCGGCTACACTTCCTAATCCAAAAGTTCCTGCTCCCACAAATGCTCCAACTGCCGCTGCAATCGTCCCGGCTACTGTGGTAGCGATAATACCACCAACAGTCACTTGCCAAAATCCGAGTAATCCTCCTACAGTATAAACAGCAACTGGTATGAATGCTGCAGCTGTAAAACCGGCTGAAACAACAGTTCCAGCTTTTACTGCTGTTTGAGATAACCAACTTGTTATTGCACCAGTACCAGAAATATAACTGAATGTGCCGAGAAGATTTGATATCCCTTTTGTATAGCCTACTCCAAATACAAGTGCTGATTGTTGATCTTTCCACCATGCATCCAATCCACCTTCTTTTAATGTTTCGTATTGATCTGCCACACTAAAAGCACCAGTTGCCATATTTAATACTCCCCCACCAGGGAATTTAAGTAGGTGGAGTAATTTTGGACTTGCCATTTTAATTGAATGAGAAAGTGCATCGAGTGCCCGATGGAATAAAATACCGGCGGTACCTGTTGCCATTGCAGTTGCCACCGCAGCTCCTCCAGATAAACCAAATGCGGATGCTGCTAACATACCTGCACCAAACCAGTCTAATGACTTTAAAAATACATGTGTACCTCTCGTAGAAGCAAATTTAGCGGTGAGTCTGCCATCTATAGTATCAGAAATAGCTACACGTTCTGTTATACCTAGATTCCGTATTTGCGACTTTGTAAGATCCGATGAAATATCAACTAATTTAATCCCTGCATTATTTGGATTAGAAAGTGCTATTCGTAATCTAAGATCATCTAGTCGGTTAAATAATTTGAAATTGTTTGGATTGTACTTTTTAAGGTCGAGCGCATACGCTGCATCCATAAAGCTTCTTACAGTACCTGCACCTGTTCCAACAGCGAATGCAACTGGTGCTAGTGCTGGATTGATAAAAATAAGAGGTGCTGCAATCAAGAGACCCGTTCGAGCACCTTTTAGTACGTGTCCTGCTCCACGAATCCCACTTCCAAGGGCATTTTTTGTTTTTACTGCGTATTGTACAGGAGTTGAGGTGACTACGTTATTCCATTTTGTACCAATTCCGGTTTTGATCGCACTTACTGCATTTCGTGCAGAAAGAATTCGTTTAGAATTATAAATCGTTGTAGCTATATCTTTTACTTTTCTGAGAGGACGTGATAATTGGTATACTCCATATTCCCCAATAAGTTTTATGATATTTTTTCCACGAAATTTTCGTTTGCGATTGATTCTTTTTGCCGCAATTCGTACACGTTGGTGTCGAGAAGTTTTTAATCTATCCAAGAATTTATCAACACCATAGGATGCAACTTTTGTGGTATGTTCTTCTACTGCTCCAAATGCTGAGACTGCTACTTGTTTTGCACGATCCTTAACAAGTGATTTGAGCGCCGACTCACGTTTTGGTAGCTTCTTTAGAATTGCTTTCTGCTCGTCGGTAAGATATCTGCTGACAATTGTGCTATCGAGCGCATTATTATCATAAAGGCGAAGTAAAACGCTTTCATCAAGTGGTGAGGTTTCTGTTGCAGTTTGATCATCTGGAGCTTTCCTCCCATATATCTGATCGGCAAAATTAAGGTCACGAAGTTTTTGTTTCTGTTCTTCCTGACGATTTTGAATAGTCTCTGTTAGTTTCTCTGCTCGTTCCTTAACTGTTTGTGCTTCTTCGGGTTTGAATAACTTTTCTCGTAATTTACTAAAAAGGGATTGCTTCTCCTGTTCGTTTTGGTCTACTAGTTTCCGAATTTTACGATATCCCTTTTCTAAATCAATTTGTTCTTGGGTTCGTTCATACGTTGGGACTGATTCTATTTCTTCATCAGTAAGTAAATCATCATCGAGTTCTTTTGCTAAAGTGGCTGCTTTTTCTCGAAGAGATGGTATGCTTGTGCCTGCAATAGTTATTTTATTATCTATTTCTTTTTTATACTCTTCTACCCGTGCATTCGTAAGTGATAATTCCTGTAATTTTTCATAAAGAAGGAAAGCATTTAAGAAAAGGATTGGATCTTGCACAAAAAGATTCTCTGGGACAAACGTTTGGCCATTGATAAGTGCACTATTATCATCACGTACCGTTATATTGTTTGTTAAGATTGTATCTGCCATATTACGTTGTTTGTTCCATTACGGTTATAAGTTTTGATCGTACCCTTTGAAGGACATTTGGATGTTGTATCTCGTCAATTAGATTTTTGACTGCTTTAGGATTTTCTATACCCCTAGTAGCTAGTATGGTTATGTAATTTTTAATTGCTTCAGGAATTGAGAATACGTATGATTCATAGATTGTTTTATCTAGAGTATTGTTTCCTAGGATTTCCATAACATCCACAGCATGAGTAATTTCCGGGCTTAGCATTTTTTCATCGTCTGTTGCCGACCTGAAGGAGAGAGAGAAAAACATATCAGGCATGTTGTACCATTTAGTAAGGATTAATAAAGCGATCCTCATTGTTTCTTGAACTATAGATGTTCTATCCTCAGGCTTGAATTCAAACTTGGAAAAAATAGAAGTTAATGAAGAGTACAGTTTTGCACCTAATTTATATGAATCACTGCTACTATTTCCTGTATTCGTATATTCGGTACCAATTTTTTGAAATTCTTTTCTAGTTTCTTCTAATGCGTTAGTAAGGTTTATTCGTTTGGCAAGTTTTTTATGTACCTCATGTGCAAATGACTCACATATAATTTCTGCAGCTTTTAGAGATAATGCTTCTGTAATATCTTTTCGTGCAAAGGCGAATGGAATGTGTTTTGAATTATTTTGTAATGTGTGAATTATAAAATCTGATTGGTATTGAACTGATTGAATAGTACTAAAAAATATACTGAGTTCTTTTGTTTTCTGTTCACGTTCTAGGGTTTTAGATAGGTCAAATAACCCAGATGGATGGGTATAGATAAGTTCTGATACATCAAACGTTACTTTGACAGAGTCTTGTTCTTGTGGGGTTAGAATCCCGTAAGCTTCCTGTTCTGGTTTTGAATAAACCTTTTCTAATTGATATAAGGCAAATAATGGCATTTCTATGAAAAAACGTGCATATTGAGCTGTTCTCAGTGCCTCAAGAAGTTGCTCTTCTATACCTCCAATTGTGGTTTTCTGTCCTGGGAACACCAACGGCTGAATACTTTTTAGTTGAGAAATGTAGAATGGTATATGCTTGGTGAATTCAGTATTTTTAAAATCAATAGTTGATTTTAAGTACCCAGCATATTTTTTCAATAAATCTTCTGATATATCTGCTGGAAGTTCTAGAAAATTTATAAAAATATTTGGCTGTATCTTGTACAGAATATCTTCTATCTTATTGATTTTCTGTACTATTGTTTCTACTGTGTGTCTTTGCGCGAGTGTAATCATGGATTACCTCCTTTCAGGATAGCGTTTCCTGTTAAAGCTACTGAATGCTCCAGCTATAAGTGAATATAATTGACCAGCACTTGCCTTTGTTTGATTTGAAATTGCTTCCCCAAATGCTCCTCCTCCATCACCAGCTTGTGCAAGTTCACTGACTTTATCAAGTATTACTGGGGTTGCAAGGTAGAGTCCATAGGCGATCAATATTTTCACGAGACGACCACTTGTTTCAACAGATGTGCTTGGATCGTATCCTAATAAAGGTGGTACAAAGGAAAAACTTTGAATAAGTGGTTCATAGGTTATAACAACTATAAGCAAGAATACTGCATATGTCACAATGAATTTAAGTGATGCTGCGAACATTGGTTTTAGAAATGCCCCAATCATATTTCCAAGCATAGTAGGCATAGCTGCTATAAGGAACATGTACGGGGATACTATTGGGAATAGTATTAGCGTAATATACGCACTCATCAATTTAAAGAATATTCTAATTGATGCCATGAATAATGCAAGCGTAAAGACGAGGTTTGCAATTTGAGCTGCGAGAGAAGACAGCCCATCAGCACTCGAAGACCCGTCAGGAATTAGTCTGGTTAATGAATTCACCACACCACCAATAATCGGTATAGTTTCAATAACATTAAGTTGTGGCACCAGGTCAGTAGTTAGTAAATCATCTCCGGATAAGTTAAGATCGGCAGTTCCAAATACTAACCATACACTCATTAGAGGATCGTCTGCTTGTATTCCATATTTACCATCAAGGGGTCCAAATTCTCCTACTTCATTATTTACAAGGTTTTCACCAACTTGTTCTGCTTGGTGCCATAGACGAGGTACTCCATCCTCATAAATGATTTGTGTACCCCCATTCCAGATGGTGTTATACCCTGGTGAACCTGGGGATGCTACCAAAACGTACTGCACGAAATTTGTCCCGACAGTAATTAAATCTATAAAGAGACCCGAAATAGCATAGCTAAAAGTAATAAGTAGTAATGAAAGTATAATGCTTGGGAGTGAGTTTACAACTGTAATAACTTGTTGCCCAGATTCTCTTCTAAATAGAACAAGAAGAGCAACTACCATTACAATGATAATGAGTAATCCATAAGCAACATTTTTATTAACGCTCCAGAATGATTGAATTGGTCTAAGAATGTTGTATCCCCAGCCAGGGAAATATACGGTTGATTCCTGTGCATAGGTAGGAGTTACAAGTCGTAAATCTTCTGTTATGTCTTTTACAAAGTTTTTTGCTTGTACTTGTGTAGATTCAATTGGTTGTTCTGTATAGAAATTCCCTGCAAGAGCGATAACTTGGTCGGATAATCCACGTGAATGATCTATTGAAGCTATTTCTCCATCTTCTACTTCAATTTTAGTTTCACCAACCAATCCACTGCTAATGGTACTGAATAAATTCTGTAATGCACCTTGCCCGCATACTCCTTGTACTTGTTCGATATTGCCGTTACCTTCAACCACTAATTTGGTACAAGGTTGATTGTCACTACTTAGATACTGTTCATTGAAAGTTTTTCTTCGCAATTCACCTGAAGAATTCATGTACCATGTACCATCCTGGGCAAAACTATATGTAGTTAATGCCAAAAATGCTAATGCTAATACAGCAAGGAAGAGTTTGTAGTTGGCAAAATAACGTCGTAACGTTTTCATAGACAGTTTTGAAAAATATACTAACTTAGTATAAATGGTAGTTGACTTGAGATCAATTGGAACTAATAAAGATAGTTTTCTTAGATATCTCCAAGGGCTTCTTGACGATGGTCATATTCTTTGATGTCACTTCCCATTTCTTGTATTCGTTTCTTTTGTTGGAGCATATAGGTAATCATCTCTAACTTCCCCTCCTCATTAGTTTCGTTCATAAAACTAAAAAACATATCTGTTTGAATTTTAGCGAACATGTCTTTAATCTGTTCGGTGAGTTCTGGGTAAGAAATAAGTGTTTGTTCGAATAGCTCTGTTAGTTTTTTTTGGTCTTCAACGTTTCCTTTGGTAACTATTCTATGCATGAGTTTTTCTACTTCTTTAGTTCCCTCTTCTCCATTTACATATGCGTAATAATTGAATATTTTCATTATCATGAGTTCAAATATATCGTTCCGATACATATTACTAAACTGTTTAGTCTGGAATTCAGAAAACCCACAATACTTCCCAATTATTGCAATCATATTGTCATCAAAATACATAGGTGTGTGTGGTATAAAATTATTAAAACAATTGATTTATTTATTAGATAGTGACCGCATAATTGCTCCTTCTCCACCAAATATACCCCCCATAAATTTATGCGCCCAATCATCTCCTGGGAATGCACCATCTGGGACTGGTGCTTTTGCCAAGTCCTCAACTTTTGCTTCATTTCCATTTTGGACTGTTCGAAGTTGCCATTGTTCTAGACGAGAGAGAGATTCACCCTTCATAATCTTTTCGTACATTCCCATTTGAGAACCAAGTTTTTCTTGTAGCTCAAGTGCACCAATTCTACGTGAACCCATAACTTTTTCTCTGTGTTGCATAAAGTTTACAGAGAGAAGTTGAAATGCTCCCCAGCCCAGAAAAATTCCTGCAAATACAGGCATCCCGGTAAATGATGCCATGAGTGCACTTCCCGTTAGGATTACCTTTCCAAATCGTTGTATCCATTCTTTTGTGTCACCCCAGAATGTTTTGGCATAGTATGCTTTACGTTCGTATTCGCTTGCTTCTGCGAGTCTTCGTACGTAATCATTGAGGAATCTATATCCGGTCTTAAATCCACCTTCCGCAGAATCAAGATCATAATTAAGTTTTCGCAAAAAATCCTCCGCCATAGATTTTCTTTCGTCCTCATTCATTGGGTAACCACCCACACCAGGAATTCCTTGAGCTCCAAAGCCACCTGATGGGAATCTATTCCTTACTTTATTTCCATTTACGAGTTTTGCCTTGCAAAGATAGGTTTCCTGTGTTTCTGGGTCATAATACCAAGCATGGTCACTATTTGGTGTTACTCTTCCACGTGAGATAGTTATATAGTTTTCAACTAGAGGTAATGTTGTAGGAGATGCAGCTAGTTGTTGGACCTTTTCGTAGGTAAGTGGAGTAGATGGATTTCTTGGATCAGCTATCCTTTGTAAAGGATCGGGATCGAATTCATTTTCCTGCATTTCTGCTGTTATAGTTGGTAATCCTCTTTCTAATGCATCATAAATGTGGAATGTATTGTATCTTCTAATAAGATCATGTGCAGCTTCGATGCTATATCGTTCACCATCTACAATTACACCACGTTTATTTGGGTCTTTAATACTAAACCACATATGATCACCAATCATCAGGTCGCCTTCTTGTGTGAATCCTCGATTCATTGCATCGGACTGATAATATTCATTTCTCACTCGCCCAGTGAGTGGGCTAATACCTAAATCATGAATTTGATGTGCGGCATTCATTAAGTCATTAAGGGTATACGGATAATCTTTCCTATCATATGAATTCATCATTGTCTCTGCTAGTTCGGCTGTTTCATCATTTAACTCAGGTTTCCCTTTCTTTTGAAATTTTGATGAGGTAACACCATCTAATACTCGTTGCGTGATTCTCCCTCTATGCTTACCTGTTTCATCAATCTCATCAAGATTTCCAGAAGAAACTTCAAACTTTGGACGCCCAAGCTCAAATTCGTATGCAATACCTGGTAACTCACCCATAACACGTTGAACCTGAGCTTGGCTCAGTCCAAGTCCCTCTTGTCCTAAGTTGGCAAATAGGATATTTATTTGTTTACTCCAAAGTTCTGTAGCATTCGGCGTAAGTGCTTCATACGTTTCTGGGCGTGCAGGAAATTTTTTAGTCATCCATTCATCAAATCCTGGAAATAAATCTTTTACAATTAACTCATTTGCTCTTCCGAATGGTGGTAGATAATTGAAAATTTTAGAACTTGCTCTAAATGGAATTCGACGTTCTGGTATGAGCCGAAGTGGGAGTCCTAGCACTGGTACTGAGCGCAATTTACGCAAAACACCTCCATATGCTCTATTTCCTATTTTGTAGCTTAGTGGTCCCCCAACGTGGTACTCAATTGGACCAGGGCTCCCTCTCTTTTTTCCTACATTACTCCAAAGTGGACTGAGTAGTCCACTTACAAGTGGGATTTCAGATGCTGGTAAAACTCCAACTTGCATAGGATCATTTGTTCCTTGTCTAGGATCGAAAAATGCGTCATGTGTGATATTTGCTCTTCCACGTGTATCCATAGAAGAAATAACGCTAAACTCAAACCCAGGATTTTGAGAGTAAACATCATACATATGGCTTGGCATTTCTTCCGTAGAAGGAACTCCAAGTAGTATTTTTTCATCGAGTGTACCGACATCAGGGATTTTTAGTTCTATTTCCCCTTTAAATGCTTCTTGCAGTTGTGTAATAGCACTTTGAATGTCATAGCTTCCATCGTTTGGATTTATGTTGGAAATAAGTATATCTGCCATTACACTTCCATAAATATTTTGGTTTACGAAAGCATCCTCAACTGAATCATCTTCATTTTTAGAATTTCGTAGCTCGTGTTCACTTACCTGTTTACTCATCTCGAGGAACTGATAAAGCAATTTTGCTTGTTCAGGATTTTCATTGGCGACACGTTCGGTAACATAGGCAAGTGCAGTAAGTGAGTTTCGTTTTGGATCTTTAACGGAATCTGGAAGGCTAAGCTCATCCCATACTTCACCAGTCGCAAGCTTTATAGCTAATTCTTCGACATGAGAGTTAAACTTAGTAGCTTCAGAGTTCTCGTCCTCAGATTTGAATTGTAATTCTTTTAATGTAGCATGTTGAACCTCATGCATAAGATCAGCTTCTCCTCTATCTGTCGCTACAAACATAATTGAGCCATTCCATGAATTATCTGCAAATTTCTTTGAGACAGCATTATTGCTTTGTAGCGTAATTGCAATAGATTCAGGGCGTTGTGTTTCATCAATATTTCCAAGTATGGCAGTTGTTAGTTTCTCAGTATCTGAAAACGCAAATGCAAGTCCGTTAGGTGTTGAAATAATTTCATAGGCTTGATATTTTCCTCCAGTATTGGCATCCTGATTTTTAAACAGATCATCGATTTGTTCTGTGATTTCTGAGGTGAGGTATGTAGAAAGATCATCCCCAGGTTGTAGCTTCGAGAGTTCCTCTAGTCTATCTTTATCTTCACGTGCCTCTGATTTTAATCGTGCTAGTTGTAAATCCCATTTCGTAGCTTTTATAAGTTCGGCTCTTTTTTGAGGGTCGTCAATAAGTTCTCTATTTGCTCGCTGAGTTTTTATAATATTCTCTAGTTGTGTTTGTATTTCTTTGAAAGCATCTTTCGATTCTTGTAATTTTTGTGTTTTTTCTTCTTCACTAGTATTAATCGGTAATTCGATTTTTGACCCATCGTCAGATAAAGCGAACCGTGTTTCTATTTCTTCGAGAAGCGCAGTTTCAAGTGCTCTTTCATCAGATTCTATGGTTTGTTTATCTAAGCGATGTTCCTCAAATTCTTTTCCATAAGTTTCCCCGTATAGTGCTCTTACACGTTCTACATTAGCAAATTCTTCCATTATCCTTCCACGTGCAAATGATCGTGCCAACTCTATTCGTTGTTTAAGTGGCCCTTCTCGTTCAGTTTTTTTGAGTGACTCATATTCACGCATAAATTTCTCATTCATTTCTTCAAGTCCATAAATCATTTCCTTTATTGACCCATCACTATCTCCTTCCATTTGAGCTCTCATATGATTTTCGATTTGCTTTTCATAATTTGTCTTTTCGAATAATTCAACAATTGCTGCTTTATTATTGGTTTCACCAAATAGTTTTTCTTGGAGCTTTTGTTTGTGTTCTTCGATAATTTCTTGCCGACCTTGAATGTTCTCTACTTTGGTAAGTGCACTAGTGAGTTCTTCAGTATGGTTGCTAAGCTCACCATCTGAAATCCTAACAAGAAGATCTTCAACGAGTGGTTTTAGTGTAGTATCCTTTTTGACGTTTTCGTAATGATCTTTCAAGAGTGTTACTAACTGGTTTTGTTGGTTTGGAGACATGTAGGTATCTTTATCTTGAAGTCGTTCTAGTAAATCTTTGATTTGTGCTGTTTCACGGTAACTTTTAATCTCTTTTTGAAGTTCCATGTTCAATTCACTAGCTGGTTTGTCTGTTTCACGTTCTCCTTGTTGTATCCGTAATTTTCTAAGTTCAGCATGATAGTCTCTTAGTTCTTTTTTATCATTGGGAGTTAATTCTTTTGCTGAAAACTTGCCTGACTCATCTGAGGCGTTGGCGAATTTTTCAAGAAGTGCCTTTTTCCGTCCAAGTAATTTAGAATCGGGCGGAATTTTTTTAGTATCGTTTTTATATACTTCTCTAATGAGAAGCGTGACTTCTTTTTCCTCTACGTCTTCCTGTTGTTGTTGCAATTCTCTTCTTTTAACTTCTTCTTTTGTGGTATCTATTTGTTTTTGGATACGTTGCTGGAGTTTTCGCAATTTATTTACTTTTCTTTCAATGACGGGGACACGAGAAATTTCTTCAATGCCTGACACAGCTTTATCTGTGGCTTCTAATTTCGCTTGAATCTTTTCTAAAAATTGACTTGGATTATGATTGTTGGAGTTCTCCTTTATCTCTTTATTAAGTTCCTGAATTTGTGCAATTCCTACATTTAGTTTCTCTTTGAATTTTTTAATTTTCCCAGATAGATATGCAGCAAAAACCTCCACCCAGGTCTTTCTTTTTTGATCTTCAGGTTGAGTGTATTCTGGTTTTCGTATAATTTCAGCCATAGAGAACGGACATAATATCTGCTACAGAATAGCAAATTACACGGGATAGAGGAATCTGAATAATTCTAGATGTTTGCTATTATTTCAGCAATTTTTTCAGGATCGTGGCGTATAAAGCTACGGGGGACTACATCAGAAGAAACTCGTTTAAATTCTTTACCTTCAAGCCAGAGTTTATCTCGAATCACAGTGTAATCTTCATTATTAGTAGTATCATCTTCTACCATAAACCATTTCTCATCTTTGTATTTCTCGTTGATTTCTTCTGGTAATGGTGATGAATTAACAATCACATAATCAAGAGGCCCACCAAGATAATTTGTAACTATCTCTACAAATTCAGAAGACTTCATATCGTGGGTTTGATTATATTTCGTCATTAAATTAGTAACATAGATCTTCTGTGCTTTTGAACTATTTATTGCATCTGCAATACCATCAACTAGTATATTTGCCACAATATTTGAATAGAGATCCCCAGGTCCAAGGATTATTTTATCTGCTTGAGCAATTACTTCAAGAGCTTTGGGATATGCAGTAGGTATTGGATGTAAAAATGCTTTTGTGACTTTTTTCCCATTCATTTTAGGAGTATTGTCTATCTCGTGTTGACTTGTGAGTATAGTCCCATCGTCATATTCGCAACCTAGGTGAATACTATCTGTAGTTGAAGGATGTACTTCTCCTCTCACACGTAATAGGTTATGAGCAATTTCTAACGCTTTCGGAATATTTCCTTTGGTAAGCTCAAAAAGACCAAGTAATACAATATTTCCAACACTATGTCCTCTTAGATCTCCTCCATTTTCAAATCTATGCATAAATACCTTTGCAAGATCTTCGTTTTCGGCTAATCCGACTAATGCATCTCTAAAATCACCACCAAATGCAGGCATATCAAATTCTTCACGCATTCTCCCTGTACTTCCTCCGTCATCAGCCATAGCCATTATGGTAGTAACTTCAATATCCGGGAATTTACGAAGTCCAGTGAGTACCATCAAAGATCCAGTTCCCCCACCAAGTGTGACTATTTTTTGCGTCATGCGAATGAAAATCGAGAGTTTAGATAGCTATGATCTGACGGCTCATCATACCGTTTGGCTTTTGCAAAGTAAAGTGGGAAGTATAGATAGTTATTTCTCCATCATATTAGTTAGTATTTCTACTACGTGTTGTCTGATTCTTCCAAGTTCACTTTTCACTATGTCTTTATTTCCTTCTAGTTGTTCAAGGTGGTCAGTTTTTGCACACTCAAAATATAGTTTTAGTTTAGGTTCTGTTCCGGAAGGTCTAATAAGCATTCTGCAGGAGGTTGTTCCATGTTCCGGTTTGATTTCGAATTCTAGTAAGTTGCGAGATGATTTTTCTGTTTCACTTACAAAGGCTTTTCCAGTCCAGTGGTCTTTGAATGACTCTATCTCTAAAGGCGTGAAACAGTTTCCTTTGGATTCACGAATTTCATTCATGAGCTTTTGCATTTTAGAGAGTTCATAACTATGTTCAAATTTTATACTAATCGTTTCATTTTCTACGTAGCCAAATTTTGCATAAATTTCATCTAAGTTATCAATCAAGGTTTTCTTTTGTTCTTTTAATTCGCCAGCAAATTCTGAAAGGAGAATAGCGGCAACAAGCCCGTCTTTTTCTCGAGCATAATTTCCCCTAATATGACCAAAGGTATCCTCTGCTCCTAATAAAAACGTATCCATTTCTCCTTTTTCTTCTAATTCATTCATTTCAGAAGCGATATATTTAAAACCAGGCAAAAGCTGATGATTAAGTGTAATATTGTTTCGTTTACAAAGAGTATCTAGAAGACGAGTCACTGGGATTGTCGCAAAAATTTTACCTTTTTTGTTTTTATTGAAAAGATACTTAGTTAGTAAGAGTATCATTTCATTCCCAGAAAGAAGCTTCCATGTGTTTTCATTTGTTCGAATCATAAAGCCTACTCGATCAGCATCTGGATCCGTTGTAATAATAATTTCTGCTTGGATCTCATCAGCAAAAAGCTTTAATCGTTCGAACACTTCAGGTAATTCGGGATTAGCAATATGGTTTGGTACCGTTTCAAACTCTCCGCTTGGAATGCTTGATTCTGGTTCTATATGCACATCAAACCCTAATTGTTTTAACACTTTGAATACCGTTCGTTTTCCTGTTCCATGCAGTGGTGAATATGCAATACGTATAACTCTATTCTGACTTATTGAAAGTTCCGCAACTGCTTTTTCGTAGGCTTGTTCTGTCTCGCCTGATACCAGATTAATTTTCCCTTCATGTAATTCTCTGCTAAATAACCCTATATCCACCTCGTACATTGGCACATTATTGTTTACTTCGTCTGCTAGTTCTTGATCATAAGGAGGGATAAGTTGACCTCCATATTCATCAAATACTTTTTTTCCATTGTAGTCGCGAGGGTTATGACTTGCACTTATATTAATCCCTGCGAGTGTATTTAATTTGCGAATTGTGAATGACAGTTGTGGTGTCGAAGCAATGTCGTTGAAAAAGTGTACAGGAATTGCATTTTTTGCGTACACAGTTGCTGCTGTTTCGGCAAGATCTTTCGAGCTCAAACCAAATATAGGATTATGTAAATGTGGACCATAAATTTCAGTATTCATATACTGACGAACATCGTATGCGATTACTATCCCACGTTTTTTTGCTTCAGTCCCGTATTTCTTCAATAGAAACTGAGAATGCCCTTGAGCTGATGCCGCTATTGTCCAGGGATTTATTCTATTAGGTCCAATACCTACCAGACCACGTCTTCCTGCTGTTCCAAAAGGGATAACTTGGTAAAAGCAATCAAACAATTCTTCGAATTGTTCTGATTCAATCATAAAATCAATCTGATCATGGTATTCTTCAAAACTTGGATGTAAGAGCCAATATTTTAAATTTTCAATTGCAGTGTCAATAGTTTTTGAGTCACTTGAAAGTTTCTCAAAAGCAAGTTTTGTAAGGTGTATTCGCGCGGGCATAATGTATAGGCAGTTAAGAAAATTGTATTATTTAATCAGTGTGAAAATTAAGAAAGGTGCCCCAAATAAACAAATAAAAGTAACTAAAAGATTCCATAATAAGTCTGCTATAGATATGTTAGCATAGGTTTTCTTTAGCCAGACATAGACTAGAATGTTTGCTGCTACTGCTATTCCCCATGGGCAACAAA